>JALWSI010000144.1 GCA_027080315.1 bacterium
GTTAAACTCACCGGGCCTGAAGATGTCCCCACCAAGGCGCCACCACCATAAGGAGCAGCATAGTTACCACTGAAGGTGTTGTTTGTTAGACTCACCGTACCTGAATCTGTGTTTACATAGGTGCCACAACGCTCGTTACCACTGAAGGTGTTGTTTGTTAAACTCACCGAGCCTGAATATGTCCACGCACATGCTCCACCACCATAAGAAGAATCCGTAGCATGGTTACTACTGAAGGTGTTGTTTGTTAAACTCACCGGGCCTGAATATGTGTTCACATAGGCGCCACCGCCATAATTAGAAGAACCCCCGTAGCATAGTTACCACTAAAGGCGTTGTTTTCAAGGGTAACCTTAGCTGCCTTTGTTTTCACATAAAGCCCGCCGCCATTATCAGACTCTGCCTTGCCATTCTGAAAGGCGAGGTTTCGGACGGTTATGTCTGAGTTGGTGTCGTCAGAAAGCCCTGTGGTGTCAATCTTCATAATCCGGACGGTGTTTCCACCGTCAAGGCTGTGCCCGTTTCCATTGATGGTCAGGGTATGTCCTTGCTCACCAGTGTAAGCAAGGGTAGAGGTTATGTTCATACTATTCTGGACATTGATTACATCATCCTCACCGTTTCCCTTTGCCTGTGTAAGGGCAGTCTGAAATTCCCCTTCTGTTGAAACATTGAACGTTGCAGCCCCTGCCACAGAAAAAACGCCCATCGCCAGAATAACCATTACACAAAGCACGAATCTCCTCATGGCCCTATCTCCTTGGCGATCTCTAATCCTCTTCACCACCTTATCCATCCATCCTTTTCCAGAGAGATATTGCTTTTCAGACGGCCTTGTTACGGAGCCTCGTAACCGCCAAGCTCTGTATTATTGCCCTCCTAATATGCCGCTCTCTCCTCGTCTCGTTTGCAAGCAAGCCTGTGCCGGAAGCACACTCCGGGGGTGCCCCCGAATTTTTCAGTAACTGCGTATTCCAGCCCAAGCTCCCCGACCTTGGTTCATTCTTAGCCTGCGATCTTCGGCTCACTTCGCCTCGTTGAAGGTGAAACTGGCCTTTGGACTGGTGCCCAAGATGCTGTTGAGGTCGTTCAGATCGCTAAGGGCGCTTAGCTGCCATGTGACGGTGTAGGGCACAAGGCTGTTCCAGCCGGCCTTGTCCAGGACAAGGTAGATGCCGGCAAGGTTTCCTGCCTCTATTAACCCGTTGCCGGCAGAGAGCACCACGCTGGCCTCCATGGGCTCATTGGTTCCGTCATCCAGCTTCAACCACAGCAGGTAGCCTTTGGCATTCTCAACCTGATTCCAGGCAAACACCACAAGGTAGTCTGCGGCATCAAAGTCGTTGTAGTTTATTGCGCTGTTATCTTCTGGCCATACGAGGCCAATGGCAGGGTTCTCGCTACCGCCGCTGCCTGAGCAGGCTGGTATCTGAACCGCCACGGTCTTGCTTGGCTGCGAGTTGCCGTAGCTGGAATGTGTTTTGATGTAGAAGTGGTAGGTTCTGCCGCAGGGCAGGTTGTTGAAGGTGTAGCTTGTGGCGGTGCCGTCTTTCACCCATGCCCATAGCTGGTTTTCATCTGCATTGTAGATCAGGTGTCCATCTGCCCCTCTCACGGCATTCCACTTCAAGGTGACGCTGGCCACGCAGCCTGCGCCGCAGCCCCCCTCTGCCGAGGCGGTGAGGCCTGTGGGCGCCTTTGGAGGTAAAGGTGTTACCATGAAGATAGCAGTACATTCCTTGTTGCTGTCCATGGTTATGGGGCAGTTTAGATTATGTCCGCAGGGGGTACAGTCTTTGTCCCAGCCGGTGAACTGGAATCCAGGATCTGGTGTTGCGGTGAGGGTTACCACCTTTCCGTTATCGTAGGTGTTTTTGCAGTCGCCAGGGCAGTCTATGCCTTTGGGGTTGCTGGTGACGGTACCTGATCCGTTGATTTGCACGGTGAGACTGTAGCCGAACTCGTCTGCCCCCATGTCAACTATGTCGTTACCGTCACCGTCTCCGTCAAGGATGCGCTTGTCGCCTTCAAAGTCTGTTGCCGGAATCTGGGGAGCGGTATTGCAGCCCACGTCTATGCAGGGGGAGTTTGCAGTAAGGTGAAGGTCTCCGTTGGGGGCATCGGCAAATAGCGGGTTTGCCGATATATTTTGGCCTTGGTGGTAGTTGGTTAGATTGCTGACCACAAGGCAATCTGAAGTTCCATTAAAGTCATTGCAGGAGAAATCGTTGTTGTAAACATCCTTTGGTTGATTTCCTCCGCCTACATCAACATAAACATCATTACCTCCATTTACCGCGCTGTTCTCCCGGAGTATGTTATTGTAAAGATTAAGGTTGTTACAACCTACATATATGCCACCACCGGAGTTTGCAGTGTTATGATAGAATACGTTGTTTACAATATTTATTGCGTCGTTATAAAGACTAATGTCAATTCCCCCTCCCTGCGCGGCGGTATTGTTCTCAAAAGATGAGTTGCTAATAACAAGGTTGCCGCTATCGCTTTCAAGGTAAGCCCCCCCGCCATAAGTGGCAGTATTACTCTTAAAGGATGAATTGCTCACGGTGACAGCGCCGCTCTCGCTATAAAGCATAGCTCCACCCCCAGCCTCACCGCCATCGTTGTGGGAGAAGGATGAGTTGCTAATGGTGACGTTGCCACTTTCACTGCGAAGTTCAGCCCCACCACAAACATCAGAAGCGGTATTGTTTTCAAAGGAAGAGTTGTTCACAGTGACATTGCCACTCTCACTCTTAAGTAGAGCTCCGCCGTCGCTACCATGGGCGGCATTGTTCTGCGAGAAGGTGGAGTCACTAACAGTGAGGTTGCCGCTTACACTTTCAAGGTAAGCCCCTCCGCCGCCAGCATCAGCAACGTTCTGTGAAAAGGAGGAGCCACTAACAGAGAGGTTGCCACTTTCACTTTTAAGATAAACCCCGCCGCCGGAGTTGATAGCATTGTTCTGCGAGAAGGTGGAATCACTAACAGTGATATTGCCGTTCTTACTACCAAGAGCAGCCCCGCCGCCGCTGGAGTCAGCATTGTTCTGTGAGAAGTGGGAGTTGCTAACAACAGCGAGGTTGCCATTTGCACTATAAAGTATAGCTCCGCCTCCATAGCCGGAGGATGTATTGTTTTCAAAAGATGAATTGCTAACAGTGAGGTTGCCGCTTACACTTTCAAGGTAAGCTCCTCCGCCGCCATAGGTGCTGGTGTTATTCTCAAATAGTGAGTTTATCACATTTATGGCAGCATTGTCGGTATTTACATACAGTCCTCCTCCTTTATAGTTGTTGTTGCCGTTCTGGAAGATCAGGCCGTTTATGGTGATGTTAGCTTCCCCATCCCCACCGTTGGCATCGTTATCATTATTTATGTTCATTATCTGCACGCTATTTTTACCATCAAGCACTGGCCGGTGATCTGGGTCCTGAGCCTGTATGGTGAGCTTTCCATCTCCGTCTGCCGTTGAATAGCTTAGGGTGCCACTGATGGAAACATCGTATGTGCCAGAGGCTACAATGATGGTACTGTCATCATGATCTGCCGCTGCCTTGTCAAGGGCATCTTGGAAGCTACAAGGGGCGTTGATACAGTCACCTGCTCCACCCGCAGAGACATGGTAGGTTGCTCCCCATCCCGCGCTTGCAAAGAAAAAGACAGAGCATATAGCCACTGCAAAAAGCAGGCCCCTAGGCCTGAAACCGTGGTTGGGCCTGGTGAGATTCTCATGTACCACACTTCCACCACACCTAAGGAACCGGACTATCATTACATCCCTCCTGAAGGTTGAGATATTGCGCCAATGGGCGCTTTTCCCAGATGGTGTATGAAGTGTAAATAGCTTGAGGTAGATTTTTATAGATTTTATTCGTTTGATTTTCTCAATAAACCCTGACTGCGCAAACAAGAACGGCGAGTAAGCTACCACGCCCGTTGTTCATTCTTAGCCTGCGATTTTTAGCTTACTTTGCCTCGTTGAAGGTGAAACTGGCCTTTGGGCTGGTGGCCAATATGCTGCTCAGGTCGTTTGGATCGCTGAGGGCGCTGATTTGCCAGGTTACCTTGTATGGCACAAGGCTGTTCCAGCCAGCCTTGTCAAAGGCAAAGTAGATGCCTGCAATATCCCCTGCCTCAATGAGGCCATTGCTGGCAGAAAGCACCACATTTGCCTCCATGGGCTCATTGGTTCCATCGTCTAACTTCAACCACAGCAGGTAGCCTTTGGCCTTCTCAACCTGGTTCCAGGCGAAGACCACAAGGTAGTCTGTGGCAGAAAAGTCGTTGTAGCTGATGGCGCTGTTATCTGCTGGCCATACGAGGCCAATGGCAGGGTTCTCGCTGCTGCCGCTGCCTGAGCAGGGTGGTATCTCAACGGCCACTGTTTTGCTTGGCTGAGAGTTGCCCGTGTAGCTGTGGGTCTTGAGGTAGAAGTGGTAGGTTCTGCCGCAGGGCAGGTTGTTGAAGGTGTAGCTTGTGGCGGTGCCGTCTTTCACCCACTTCCACAACTGGTTTGCATCGGCGTTGTAGATGAGATATCCCTCTGCTCCTCTCACCGCTTTCCAAGTAAGAGTTACACTTGCAACACAGCCTGCTTGGCAACCAGAGGCGGATGCCTCAACATCTGACGGAGCAGCGGGAGGGGCAAAGAAGACAGGCTGGTATTCGTCTGCTCCCATGTCAACCACGGGGATTCTGTCGCCGTCTCCATCAAGTATGCGCTTATCTCCTTCAAAGTCCGTTGCAGGAATCTGGGGAGCGGTGTTGCATCCCACGTCTATGCAGGGTGAGTTTTTGGTAAGGTGAAGGTCCCCGTTATTGGGATCTGCAAAAAAAGGATTATCCGAAATGTTGCTGCCGTGGTTGTAGTTGGCTAAATTGGTGACTACGAGGCAATCTGAATTTCCGTCAAAGTCGTTACAGGAGAAATCGTTGTTGTAGATATTTTGAAAACCACTATTTCCTTCAATACGAACATAGGCATCGTTACCACTCCCATTCGCACTGTTCTGCCAGAGTATGTTGTTGTATAGGTTGAGGTTATCATTCTCTGTGCCAAGATAAGCGTAGATACCACCGCCAGAGTCTCCTGAAGCTGCAGTGTTGTGGTAGAA
>JALWSI010000145.1 GCA_027080315.1 bacterium
ATTAACCAATCCCCATTGCAGGGCCTCGTTGGCATCTATCATTCTACCAGTGATCAAAAGATCAAGGGCTCTTCCCTTGCCCACCAGCCTGGGCAATCTCTGAGTGCCTCCGTATCCGGGGATTATTCCAAGGTTCACCTCGGGCTGGCCCAGCTTTGCCTTCTCAGAAGCCACCCTCAGGGTGCAGGCCATAGCGAGTTCGCAGCCTCCGCCTAAGGCAAACCCGTTTATGGCTGCAATCACCGGCTTGCCCAGGGTTTCTATGAGGCGAAACACCTTTTGGCCTTTAAGGGCGAACTCCATGCCTGCAGTGGCGTCCAGTTTTGTGATCTCCTTTATGTCTGCCCCAGCAACAAAGGCCTTTTCGCCCTCTCCCGTGATTATCACCCCTTTCACACTCTCGTCTTCCTTTATCTCTGTCATAACCTTTTCCAGCTCGTTTATAACCTGATGGTTCAGGGCGTTGAGCACCTTGGGGCGGTTTATCTTAACCAAGGCTATTCCTTCTTCAACCTGATAAATGATGGTCTCAAGCTCCATGGCCCAAAACTCCTCCTTTCCAAATTGGTTTTAGTATGATTTAAACCGTCTTGGTCTTATTGTAAATAGGGTCTCCATATTGCTTTTTTCAAACTGATGACTATAATTCCTCAATTAGTAACGGCAAATGGCGGGTTGATTGAATTTTTGGGGGGGTGAGTAGATAGATGGCCTCTGATATAGTTGCTGGTGATAAGGTTGATCTGGTAGAGGTTCCCATAGAGCTTCTCTCGCCTGAAAACGCCACAGATGTGGCTCTTTATCTTCACCTTAATGGAGAGATGGTGCTTTACAAGAAGGCGGGGGTCTTCTTGCCCAAAGCCAGAATAGACAGCCTGTTAAGACAGGGAGTTAAGGTCTTTTACCTTCAAAAAGAGGTGGTTGGACACTTCTTGGAGGAGACAGAGAAGGAGATCAGGAACCTGCTTCTGGATCACAGGCCCTCTATTCAAGAGCTGAGAAATGTTCATAAGAAGCTTACGGACTTTTCAAAGTCTCTGTTAGCAGTGCCTTCCCAGGAGACGATAGATCTCTCAATAAAGGTGGCAAGTTCTCTTGCAGAGTGTATGGAGAAGAACGAGGGGCTTTCTGCCCAGGTGCTTTTCATTTTGGAGAAGGATATTGCCACAAGTATTCATATAACCAATGTTCACTTTGTTGTTGCAGGCTTTTCTCACTTTTTGGGATACAGAGGAGAGGAGCTTGCCAAGATGTCAACTATGGGTATGCTACACGATATTGGAAAAGCCCTTGTGCCCGATTTTATTCTTAAAAAACCAGGCAAACTCACAGAGGAGGAGTTTGAAGAGATAAAGAAGCACACCGTTTATGGCAGAGATATACTGAAAAACAACGGGGCCGACGAGTTTGTGAACGCTGCCCTTTGCCACCACGAGAACCTGGATGGTACCGGATATCCTTTGGGGTTAAAGGGGGATGATATCCCTAAAGAGGCCATGATCATAAAGGTGTGTGATATCTATGAGGCCCTTACAGGGTACCGTCCCTACCGCAACCCCTTCAAACCATACGCTGCTGCCAAGGTGATGATTGAAGAGTTTGTGAAAGAGAAGAACGCCATTCCTATGGACATCATGGAGAAGTTTATAGCTTTTGTGGGGGCTGCCAAACTGTAGAAATCTCGGACCGATCTATTTAGGGTAGTTTTCGGTATTCAGGAAGAGAGAGGATCGTGTTTTTGTAGAATAGACCCTAAAGTTTGATGCCCCTCTACCGATTGTAGGAACAGGACGGCGGTGAGGAGGAGACAAGGATGTCTGACCCCCTAAGGGTAGGTGGTTTAATATCAGGGATAGATGTTAACGGGCTGATCCAGGAGATGGTGAAGGCCCGGCAGGGGCCGTTGGACGACCTGAAGAGAGAGAAGGACTATGTAACCCTTCAAAAGTCCACCCTGCAGGATGTAAACAAGCTGATCCTGGACCTTAGGAGCAGTCTTTTCAACCTTCGTCTCCAGTCAATCATGAAGTCCAAAACAGCCTCCTCTTCAAACAGCAATGTGATTACCGCCACAGCCAATGTTGAGGCGTCATTGGGCAACCACACCATCACTGTTAGTCAGCTCGCAACTCCTGCCAGAGCAACCAGCCTCTACACGAGATCTCGTCTGGTAGATGCCGGGGATACGGGTATTAGCTCTATCTCTGGAAGGCCAACAGACAACATTGAGGCCGAGCATACTTTAACAATATCTAACGATGGCGGCACCTTGTGGGCCGTTGATAAAGCGGACGTTAAGAACGTTTCTACCCTTCACCTCTTGCAGGGAAGTGCAACCCAGAGTGGAGGTGGCTCTGCCTCGGTTGAAAGCTCAACCACAGAAGGGACCATAGGCACAACCATCTCTTCGGGCTCAGCAATAACCGTAAACTACGGAGACGACACAGTCACTATTTACACCTCAAAGGACTATACCGCCGACACCACCACAATGGCTGAGGTGGCGGCTGATTTAGAAGATCAAATAAACGAGGCTCTTAACTCTTTGAAGGGCACCACAGATGTGACCTATGTTGCGGTAAGGGTTGATCCCAGCCCTGGTACAGGCAACGATAGCCTGCGAATCTACGATGCCACAGGTTCGGTTAGCAGCCTCTCCGTTGACTCAGGTAGCGCTGCCAATGCTTTGGGGTTAAGCAATGGTACTGAGAGCTCCTCCAACTACATTGAGAGCAAGGTTTACAGCACAACGGGGTACGCTGATCTACTTTCTGCCATGAACGCCACTTACGGGCTTGTTAGAGGGGTCACCTTCTCGTCCAGCGCCTTGGCCGATGGTGAGCTTCAGTGGATATCCGATGCCTCTCTAAATGTGGGCAAGGCCACCTATTCAAAGGTGATAGGTGGTTCAGGAGTCTCCTCTGGATCGGGACTTAATGTAACAGCTACCGGCCTTGATAACGCCAACTTTGCCACACCTCCTTCCAGCAGCACCAATGGCACCTTCACCATCAACGGGGTTGAGATAACCATAAACGATTACACCAAGCTCAGCGTGAACGATGTGTTGGGCATGATCAACAGCTCTGGCGCCGGGGTGACAGCCACCTACGATAGCACCAATGACAGGTTTGTCCTCACTGCAAACGAGCCAGGAGCCACCAAGATCAGCCTTGGTTCAACCAGTGACACCAGCAACTTTTTAACCATTGCCAAACTGACCGTGGTGTCTGGCGCAACAAAGACCACGGGAACAGAAGAGGGCAGTATTGATCCAACAACACCTCTGGCGGAGACGGGAATGACTGTAACCCCCTCTTCTGGCACCTTCACCATCAACGGGGTATCCATTTACGTGGACACCACTACCGACTCAATGAACGATCTTATTGAGAAGATAAACAACTCCGGAGCAGGGGTGATTGCCAGCTATGATTCGGTGGCCGACAAGGTAACCATAACCGCAGATCCGAGCTCTTCTAAGGTTGCCTCTAATGCAGATAAGATAACCTTTGGCTCGACAAGTGACACCAGCAACATACTGTATGCTTTGAACATCGTGGACACCACCGGGGTGGAGAAGGAAGAGGGTTCCACAGGCACAGATGCCAAGTTCACCGTTGATGGGGCATCTTATGTGCGCACCTCTAACACCATTGATGATGTGATAGGAGGGGTGACCTTTACCTTGCAGGGCGTGAGCTCTTCAAACGTCACTCTTTCCATTACAGCAGACACAGATACCAGCCTTGATGCCATTGCCACCTTTGTAGCCGAGTACAACAAGGTGATAGAGAAGCTGAATCCCCCGGAATTGACAGACTTTGAGAAGCAGTACCTTCAACCGCTTACAGATGAAGACAAACAGGGCATGACAGATAGTCAGATAGACGACTACGAAGAGAAGTACAAGCTCTACACGGGATACGAGATTATCAGGAACACCCCTGAGCTTGATTCATTTCTCAATGCTTTAAGAACAGAGACCTTCCAGCCCGTTGAAGGATCAAACACCTATTCCAGCATTGCAGATATAGGTATAACCACAGATTACTTTGGTACCTTTGAGTCTGAGCTTCAGGGCTACCTCATAACCAAGTCAACAGACAAAGATGAGATTAAGGAGATCCTCAGCGGAAACACCACTTTGATGAACGCTCTGAGGTTTCATCCTGATGATGTTTATGAGCTCTTTGCAAAGAATGGAGACACAACCGAAGAGAAGGGAGTTGCCAGAAGACTTGCAGATCTCGCCAACGACTACTTTGGGGTTGGAGGAAGCATATACTCCAAGATCAAGACCAGAGGGTACTACGACCAGCAGCTGGCAGAGCTGAATAAGCAGATAATTGAAGAGACCAATGATCTCTCTGAATACGAGAACTACCTTTGGGACAAGTTCTCTGCCATGGAGCAGGCTATTGCGAGGATGAAGTACCAGAGTGACTATCTAACTACCCAATTGGCGGCCTGGAGTAAAAAGTGATTGTGCCGATAAATATTGATGAAGGAAGATAGAAAGGAGGTAGATGATTGATGATGAGCGCTACTCCTTACCACAGATACCAGCAGGTTCAGATTGAGGGAGCAGACGAAGGCGCACTTGTTCTGATGTTGTACGATGGAGCCCTCAGGTTTTTGGAGAAGGGTCACAAGGCAATGGTGAACAAGGACTACCACAAGGCTTATATGGAAATTATCAGGGTTGAGAGAATCCTTAACGAGCTTATGAGCTGTCTCAATCTTGAGGCCGGAGAGATTGCTCACAACCTCATGAGGTTGTATGAGTTTATGGAGTGGAGATTGATCTTGGCCAACAAGGAGAAGGATCCCCAGGGGCTGTTGGAGGTATCTAAGCTTTTGGGTTCCCTGCGAGACGCTTGGGTTGAGGCTGCTCGTATTGAGCGAGAGAAGAAGGCCAAGAAGGGCGGCAAAGAGGAGAGAACTACCCAGCCCGTGCCAGCAGTTGAAGAAGAGGAGGGTAGGATCTCTTTGAATCTCTCCAGTTAGCCTACAAGGAGGTGGAGCATGGTAGTAGGAGAGAGCGGCGGAATCATAAAAATAATAGCTCCAAAGGTAGATACAGACCGGAAGCCGGGAGGGGTGAAGGAGAAGGGTTCTAAGGCCCAGCGCAGCTCCACTGAGGGAGCTTCTCGTAGCGTAGGAGATAAGCTTGAGATCTCTCCCACAGTGAAGGATGTGATTACTGAGAACCGTCTTGCCGCACAGAACGGATTGGATGATTTTGAGGCGGCCAACCAGTTGCTGGAAGAGACCATCTCTATGATTAGAGAGGGTGGGGTCTCGGTGGGCCAGGTTCACAGCGGACCCTTTTCAAAGTCTATTCTCACAATAGTTTCAGTGTGAGGTGAGGTATGGATCCCTTTGGAATCAACGGAGTGATTGAGGGATACAACTCGGTTAAGACCATGGCTATGCAGGTTGATAAGAACGTGAGCCTTGAGAAGAGGGCTTTGGATATGAGTGAGGATCTTGTGGTTCAGCTTCTCAAAGCCATGGATACCCGCATAGCTGCTGGTAGTTTAGAGCCTTACCGCGGCAACGAGGTTGACCTGTACGGATAGATTTGATCTTATGCGCCTGTAGATGGATAAACAGGCACATATCGTTGTCCACGGCAAGGTTCAGGGTGTCTGGTACAGGGCATCTACCCAAAAAGTAGCCCGATCCCTCGGGCTAAAGGGATGGGTGCGTAATCTTCCCTCGGGTGAGGTGGAGATCCTGGCTCAAGGGGAGGAAGATAGGCTTAAACAGCTTATTGAGTGGTGTCATGAGGGTCCTCCTGCCGCTGAGGTTACAAAGGTAGAGGTTGAGTGGGAGGAGGTTGGAAGGCCTTTTTCGGATTTTGAGGTTAGACGAGATATCTTCTGAAGTTAGCTCCCCAAAGGCAGTTCGCTTCCACATTTTTGAAGACAATCCAATGATCTTTTTAATATCTATCCTTATCAAGTTAGATGCTTGTTTATGAAGGATGGAACCTTGAGTAGAGACATTTCTTCACCATCTTCTTTCCGCTTTTTAGGTTTATCCACAAGAGTGTGGGGATTTTTATCCCTTATGTACTTAGCTGCTATATTCGCCTTATCTTCAATGCCCGCCAGAGACCTCCCAGATTTGGCGGGAAAGGATCACTACGCCCACTTTTTTGAGTTTGCCATACTGGGGGTGCTTTTAAGCATTTGGGCCGTGGGTAGGTTTAGAGGAAAACGCCCTTTATGGCTTATTTTTCTAACTCTCGTGTGCTTTATCTCTTTTTACGGGGCAAGCGACGAGATTCACCAGTACTTTGTTCCCGGCAGGTTCTGTGAACTCTGGGACTGGGTGGCGGACACCTTGGGTGGTGTGGTATCTGTCTTGATCATCTTACCGTTGTTGTGGAGGAGAGAAAGGTGAGCCAAAGCGATTTTGAGAGATTGGATGAGAAGGTGAATGTTGAGAGAGAGCCGGGTCAAAGGGTGATGATCCTTCACGGTTTCTCTTCTGAAGAGGTAGAGAGGCTTATTCATCTTATGAGGGCGGGGGCTTTCCCCCAATGTATTCTTGGAGTGACCACTCCCATATCCTTAAAGTGGACCTTAAGAGACCTGATAAGCAAGCTTGAAGAGGAACACTACTTCATAATGGAAAGAAGGAAGAAAGAGGAAGAGAAGCGAGCCGAGGAGGAGAAGCTCAATGAAAATTGACACCTCTCTTCTTGAAAGACTCATCTCTACCCCAAGTCCCTCGGGCTTTGAGGGAAAGATACAGTCTATGGTGAGAGAAGAGCTTTCAAAGGTTTGCCATGAGGTTCGCACAGATCTGCATGGCAACGTTATAGGGTCCCTTAATCCCCATGCCCCTTTGAGAATCATGCTTGCAGGCCATTGCGACGAGATTGGGTTGATGGTGAAGTACATTGACGAGAATGGCTATCTCTTCTTTGGGGCTATTGGAGGGGTTGATGCAGGGGTGCTTCCTGGAGCCCATGTTACGGTCCACACCAGAGAGGGAGAGGTTCCAGGGGTGATAGGAAGAAAACCCATACATTTAATGGACGAGAAGGAACGGGGAAAGCAGCTCAAACTTCACGAGTTTTGGGTTGATATTGGAGCAAAGAATCGTGAAGAGGCCGAGAAGATTGTGGCTCCTGGAGACCCTATAACCGTTGTGGCCAGTTACCGTCCTCTCATGGGTTCTTTGGTGGCTGGCCGTGGTTTTGACGACAGAATAGGGGTGTTTGTGGTTATTGAAACCATGAAGGGTTTGAGCGAGAAGGGCTGCCAAGTTGCTGTTTACGGAGTCTCCACTGTTCAGGAGGAGCTGGGACTTAGAGGTGCCCGCACCAGCGCCTTCGGAATAGATCCCCGGGCGGGTATCGCCATTGACGTGGGATTTGCCACAGACTGCCCTGATGTTGAGAAGAAGAGGGTAGGAGATGTCTCCTTAGGTAAGGGTCCTATTCTGCACAGGGGACCCAACATCAATCCCGTATTGGGAAACCACCTTGAGAGGGTTGCCAGAGAAAAGGAGATTCCCTTCCAGCTGACTGGTGAGCCAAGGGCAACCGGTACAGATGCCAATGCTATCCAGGTGAACAGGGCTGGTGTGGCGGCTGCTCTTATCTCTATTCCCAATCGTTACATGCACACCCCTGCCGAGGTGATCTCCCTTGATGATGTAGAGAACGCTGTTAATCTTTTGGTGGAGGCCATCTCTCTATTGCCGGAGAAGTTTGACTTCACTCCCTTTTAGGGCTTTTAGGATGATATAAAAAGAAGGGAGGGTCTTTATTAGGGCCCTCCCTTCTTGGCTTTGAGGAGTTTTTTCTACTTGTTCTCTTTCTCCTGGGCGTCAACCACGGCGATTGCTGCCAGCTCAAAGATCTCTCTGGTGGTAGATCCCCTCTGGAGTATATGGGCGGACTTCTCAAGTCCCTGAAGTATTGGTCCGATGGCAGTGGCGCATCCCAGTCTGCTCAGAAGCTTGTATGCGATATTGGCTGCTGAGAGGTTGGGGAAGATAAGCACATTGGCTCTCTCTTTCAAAGTGGAGAATGGGTAGGTCTTTTGGAGAATCTCTTCAACAACCGCTGTGTCTGCCTGCATCTCTCCGTCTATTGTAAGGAAAGGATCCCTCTCTTTTACGATCTCCACAGCTCTTTTCACCATCTCTGCTGTTGGGTGGTTTACGCTTCCGAAATTTGAGTACGACAGCATGGCAACCTTTGGCTCAACCCCAAACTTCTTGGCAGTGGCTGCTGTGCAGATGGCTATCTCTGCAAGGGTTTCTGCGTCGGGGTCTATGTTGAGGGTTGTGTCTGCAAAGAAGAAGACGTCGTCTTTTGTGATAACCATGTAAACAGCTGATGCCTTTGAGATTCCTTTTTGGGGTTTAAGCACCTTGAGAATGTACTGGCTCACCACCGGGTAATGCTGGTCTTCTCCTGCAAGAAGGGTGTCTGCGTCTCCCATAAGAACCATGCAGGCTGCCAAGGTGTTGTGTCCGTACATAACCAACCTTTTGGCCTCTGCTAAGGTTACGCCCTTTCTCTGGCGCAGTTTGTAAAGCTCGTGAGCGTAGAGATCCACCTTGTCCTGGGGCAGATAGTAAGGATCCACTATCTCTATGTTGCTCAGGTCCAGACCCATTTCAGAGATCTTCTTTTCAATCACCCCTTTGTTGCCGATAAGGATGGGTTTTCCAATCTTCTCGTCCAGAATGAGCTGGCAGGCTCTCAGGATCTCGGAGTTCTCTCCTTCGGGGAATACTATACGTTTGGGTTTGGCCTTGGCCCTGTTGATAATGCGGCGCATCACCTCTCCGGCCTTTCCTCTAAGCCTTGCTACAAGCTGGTCTCTGTATGCGTCAAAGTCCTCAATCTTGATTCGTGCAACCCCTGTATCCATGGCCGCCTTTGCGACTGCAGGGGCCACCCAAAGAGTCACTCTGGGATCAACGGGCTTGGGGATAATGTAGTCGGGACCAAACTCCAAGCTGTCAACATTGTAAGCCCTCAGGACTGATTCAGGCACATCCTCTTTTGCCAAGGCGGCAAGGGCCTTGGCTGCAGCCAGCTTCATCTCTTCGTTGATGGCTGTGGCCCTGACGTCAAGGGCACCTCTAAAGATGTGGGGGAATCCAAGTACGTTGTTCACCTGGTTGGGATAGTCTGAGCGTCCTGTGGCCATGATGGCGTCTGAGCGCACCTCCGCCACCTCTTCTGGGGTTATTTCGGGATCAGGATTTGCCATGGCAAAGATGATGGGTTTGGGTGCCATAGAGGCCACCATCTCCTTAGTGACGGCGCCCTTTACCGAGACGCCCATGAAGACGTCTGCTCCTTCCATGGCCTCTGCCAGGGTCCTCTTGTCGGTCTCAATAGCGAACTCTTCCTTATAGGGGTTCATTCCCTCTTTTCTGCCCTTGTAGATCACCCCTTTGCTGTCGCACATGATGATGTTCTCTTTCTTGGCTCCAAGGACCATGGTCATCTTTGCACATGCAACGCCTGCTGCACCGGCACCGTTGAATACGATCTTCACCTCGTCAATCTTCTTTCCTTGGATCTCCAAGGCGTTGATTAACCCTGCACAAGAGATAATGGCGGTTCCATGCTGGTCGTCGTGGAAAACGGGAATGTTCAGAATCTCTTTAAGTTTCTCCTCTATGTAGAAGCACTCAGGGGCTTTGATGTCTTCAAGGTTCACTCCACCTACAGTGGGCTCCAGAAGCTTAACGAACTTGATGACCTCGTCGGGGTCTTTGGTGTCAACCTCTATGTCAAAGACGTCTATATCCGCAAAGGTCTTAAAGAGGACTCCTTTACCCTCCATAACCGGTTTGCTGGCCAAGGCTCCAATATCTCCCAGCCCCAACACCGCAGTTCCGTTGCTAACCACAGCAACCAGGTTGCCCTTCTGGGTGTAGAGGTAAGCAGCGTTTGGGTCCTCTTCTATCTTCAAGCAGGGCCATGCCACGCCAGGGGTATAGGCCATGGACAGATCCCTTTGGGTGACGCATGGTTTGGTCACCACCACCTCCAGTTTTCCTGGACGCCCCTTACTGTGATACTCTAATACCTCATCCTCTCTCACCTTTACGTGTCTCATCCCGTCCTCCTCTCAATAACCCTTTGGTCTCCTAAGACCTTTTTCCCGCCTCTTCTCTTCCCGGCGGATGCAAGAGATGTATACTCTTGGCCATTATGGTAATCAACTTTGAGGATAAAGACATATTCGGTTATTTAGAAGTTTAAATAAACCTATGAAACCATGTTTTGATAATATAGATAAAGAGATAAACCTGGGCCTTGATCGCATAAAAAGCGTTATGAATGCAGCAGGAAATCCGGAAAACAGGTTTTATTCTGTGTTGATAGGTGGCACCAATGGCAAAGGAAGTGTTGCAGCTCTATTAACCCTGTTAATGGAAGAGAAAGATTTTAGGGTGGGATTGTACTCATCTCCTCACATGGGGAGTGTGATGGAGAGGATTAGAATTTGCGGTGATCCTGTAGAGGAGAACCTTATGATCTACATGGAAAATGAGATAGATAGCCTGTCTGAAAGGATAGGGATTAGGCTTACTCCCTTTGAAAGGTTCACAGCTACCGCCTTTCTTTGTTTTGCGGAGCAGGGGGTTGACTGGGTGATTGCCGAGGTGGGTATGGGAGGTAGGCTTGATGCCACTAACATTCTAAATGCTGAACTTTCTGTGATCACCACTGTTGGGCTCGATCATTGCGAGTGGCTTGGATCCAGCATAGTTCAGATTGCCAGGGAGAAGGCAGGCATAGTGAAAGAGGGAAAACCTCTGATTGTTGGTGATCTTCCAAAGGATGCTATGGATAGTGTTCTGGCCATTTGTGAGGAAAGGGGGGCAGAGCCTCACCTGTATGGAGAATCATTTTACGCTACAGTTACAAAAAAAAGTTTGGATGGGGTGAATTTTTTTTATTTTTCGGACAGAGGGTCAGAGATAACTCATCCTTTCACCCTTCAGACAATAGGGGAACACTTTGCCAAGAACGCGGCTTTGGCTCTTAGAGCCTTTGAGGTTCTTGTGGAAAATGGGGTCTCTTACGAGGAGGATGTTGTGAGGAGAGCTCTTGCTAAGTTTCACCTGCCGGGAAGGGGAGAGGTTGTGAGGTTTGAGGATAAGGTGCGTGTTCTGGACGTGGCTCACAACGGGGAGGGGATGGCGGCCTTGTGTGAGGCCTTGAAGGGTCTCGGCTTAAAGGAGGATCCTCTGGTGCTCTTTTCCTTTCTCAAGGACAAGGATTGGGTTAAGATGGGCGAACTTCTCCTGAACACCTTTGGTTGCCATAACCTTATGTTTCTTCCATTGAAAGTGGATAGAGGGCTTGAATGGAGAGAGTTTTCAAAGAGGTTTGATGTTAAGAGGTGCTCAGAGAGAGAGTTTGAAAGAATCCTTCTCTCGTGCGAGAGACCTGTTGTGGTGTGTGGGTGTTTTGCAGTGGTTAGAAGGGCCATAAATCTATTGGATAATGTGAGGAGAAGATGAGACTTTGGCGGGATACCAAAGGGGAGATCCTCTTTTTGAGGTGGTCTCTGCCAGGGGTTAATATGCTGCATGTTCTAACGCCCCAAGTATTTAATAGGGATAAAGAGCTGGTTATTGACCTCTCTTATGGCTTGACAGGAAAGAATTTGAAGATACTGACCCAGGTGCACGGGGTTTTGATTAAGGATGAGGAGAAGATCGGAGATCCCTTTGAGGATGAGGGGGACGGCCTCTTCTCAAAGGGGATTTACTCCTTGGGAATTCTTACTGCAGACTGCCTTCCTCTTCTCCTTTGGAATGAAGACAGGATTGCATTGCTACACGTGGGATGGAAAGGATTTGTGGCAGGTATAGTGAATAGAGGCGTCTCTCTATTTTGCAATAAGAAAGTTCTGGCTGCTTTGGGCCCTTGCATAAGGGGCTGTTGCTATCAGGTGGACGACGCCTTCCTTCAGGCGGTTGAGGAGGCACATCCAGATCTTGAGTATGATAGGGCGGTTTCTAATAGAAATAGAGCCATATATTTTGATATTCCAGAGGCAGTGAAGGGATTTCTTCGTAAATGTGGTGTAGAGGTGATAGAAGACTGTGGTTTGTGCACCTTTTGCAGTCCCGAGTTTCCTTCGTATCGCAGAGACGGTGCCAAGGCTGGCAGGATGCTAACCCTTGCATGGATAGGTGAGTAAGTGACTGAAGAACGTTTAGAAAAGATAAGGAGGGTTCTTGGATTCAGACAGCCAGATCTTCAGGTGGTTCTGGAGAATGTGAAAAACCCTCATAATATGAGCGCGGTTTTTAGAACCTGTGATGCTGTTGGGGTGCAGCATGTTCATGTGGTTAGCCAGGGTAGATGCGCCGGATTCTCTAAAGGGATCAGCAAAAGCGCCGAGCAGTGGATAGATATTCATTTCCACACCAGAATAGAGGGGCTATTCTCTGTGCTTAAAGAAGCAGGAATGAAGATTTATGTTACTGCCATCTCGCCAGATGCCATTGATTTCAGAGAGTGCGACTATACGTTTCCCTGTGCAGTAGTGTTTGGTAATGAGAGAGACGGGGTGAGCGACGAAGCGGTTAAACTGGCTGATGAGGCCGTATTCATTCCCATGAAGGGGTTTGTGCAGAGTTTCAACATATCTGTGGCAGCGGCCATAATTCTGTACGAGGCCATGTCTCAGCGAGAGAAAGCAGGCATGTACAACGAGAGCCGACTGAGCCCCCAGGAGTATCAGAGGCTGTTTGAGTCATGGATAGAGAGATAGCTGAGCGCGAATTTGGGAACTGGAGAGATGATTCCCCCATAGTGGTGAGGATTCCAAGATCGGCCCTTGCCATGGTTGTGGCCATAATTGAGGGGTACGAGCATCTTGCGGTGTGCAGGGTGGTTGAGCCTAAGAAGGCTGTTATGGAGATTTACCCTTCTTGGGACCTCAGAGAAGAGGTTTTTAGCCTTCTTGAGAGCTTAGAGAGGGAATTGGCTGTTAGAATAGAGGTTATTTAAGCTTATTTTAGGACAGGTCTTGCTTAATCTGGGGTTTTTAGAGGCCACGAATCTTGTTTATGAGCCTTCTCAAGAGACCCTTTGTTAAGCCCTTCTTCTCAAGCTTGGGTCTCTTGCGGGCTCTGCCGATTATACAGGCACACAGCAGGCCAAAGAGAATCTTTGTTACGTCTTCTGAGGGGCTTTCAGTGGCCTCTATCACCTTCTCAACGCTTCTCTCTCCGTCAATGGCTTCTAAAACCCTTCTCTCTTCTGAGGTTAGCTCTGCCCTTTTTGCTGCTTCTTCCCATCCTTCTTTCTTTTCAAAGACGAGTTGAAGAGAGCTTATCTTACGCTCAACGATCTCGGGGTTGTTGAGTTCTCTGTTGGCCTTCATAATCACAAATTCAGATGGTATACGCAGTGGCTCAAAACCTTCTTCTAAGAAGAAGCTTGCCTCTTCAAAGGCAAAGGAACCCTTGGTGAGTCTGGTGATCTTCATAACGGTTGCCACTACATCTTCCCATAACTTACCTTTTTCTCCCTCTTCTTTCAGAGCTTTGATTGATTTGATGAAGTTCTTTTTTGTGAAGAAGTCATACATCTTTTTTGCCGTAGAGGCATACACTATGTCGCCTCCTACAAAATAGACTCCACCCAGAAGACCAGGGGCTGAGATTAAAAGAACCCCTGTTTCTCTGTTTGACTTTACAAGATTGAGAACCTCAAGTGGGTGAAAGAGCTGGAGACTTCCTTTCAATGCCATCAGCTCTCTCCTCTTGTCCCGTTCTCTTCCATATTTGTCTCGTTGATCAGTTCTTCATCTATTCTTTTGGCCATTTCTGTCTTGAAGTAGAAGAGAGCCCTTTTGACTTTCTCTAAATCTTCTTTCATCTGCTTAATGTCATCTCCGCCTTCCTCAACGGTTCTTTCAAGCTCCTTAAGAACCCTTTGGGCGTCGGCGATGCGTTCTTCAATTACGGCCACAGAGTCGTTGAAGGCTTCTCCCAAAGCACCTACGATGTCTGCTGATGTTTCAGCCCTAACACTTAGATTTCCTTTGGCGGCTTGATTGAGGCACTCCACAAGCTCCACCATGGCGTTATGTACAAAAAGCCTGTCTCTTCTCGCCTCTTCTACTTTGAGATTAAGGCGTTTTTCCAACCTCTTCAGAAATATGTCTATTGAGGCAACCACCTGCTTCACCTCTGGGGGCCAATTTTCCATAGTGATCTCCTCAAGCTCTTCTGGCTCGGCCTCTTTAAGGTATGAGGCCATTGATAGGAGCTGGTCGTTCACCCCTTGTAGCATCAGCAAGACGGTGAAACACAAGGTGAGAATAGTCACAAACCCAAAGATGAGTACTCTTGTCCCTATACTTTGCAGGTAGAACTCTTTCTTCTCTAACCCCACAGTTAGAATTCCATCACTATATGGTATGGAGACTTTGATAACAGGTTCTTCGTCAGGAAGCTCTTTGGTGATGCTAAGGGTATTTAGTCCTCCTATCTCTACAGAGACGAGGCCTTTCTCTTTCATCATTAGATCTTTCAGCTTATCTTCAATCACTCTAAGATTTTCAGAAGACTCAACCACGCTTTTGGTTTTTTGGACGAGGGAAGGTACCGAGGGCATAAAACACAAGAGATAGTATCCACCTGCGGTGAGAATAACTCCCACTATAAGCATTACCACTACCACCCTCTTTCCTATGCTCAAACTGCTTCCCTCCTTTTTACAAATATTCAAAGCGGTTTCTTTCTACCTATCCACAATTCTATTTACTGTCAATAATGCCTGATAAAACTTGACCCTGCAGGCGTCTATGGGCTAAGGGGAGGGATCATGCATAGGGAACTCACTCCGGAGAGATGGTGTCATAAATGGTAAAATACATCTTCAAAAGGCTTGTAGAGATGATTCCTCTTCTCATGGGAATTACTCTGATAACCTTCTTTGTTATTCGTCTTGCACCGGGTAATCCCACCTTTTATCAAGGAGCTTTTAATCCTAAGGTTAAACCAGAGGCGGTTAAGAGGCTTGAGAGGATCTATGGCCTGGATAAGCCTTTGCCTATTCAGTATCTCAATTGGTTGAAACGTATAGTTCACTTGGACTTTGGCACCTCTTTTGTGGACGGAAAGCCAGTAATTGGTAAGATAAAAGAACGAATAACCATCACTATATCCTTGAATCTTCTCGCTTTGCTATTGATCTTGCTGGTTTCCATACCTGTTGGGATAATCTCAGCCTTAAAAAGGAACTCCGCCATAGACAGGGCTCTTACTGTATTTGTCTTTGTTGGTTTCTCTACTCCCTCCTTTTGGTTAGCCTTGGTGTTGATGATTCTGTTAGGGGTGAAGACCCATATTCTTCCTATCTCGGGGCTTCAATCCCTTAATGCCGACACCTTCACCCCTCTGCGGCTATGGCTTGATAGGATGCGGCATATCGTTCTCCCTATATTCATAATGGCATTTGGAGGGCTCGCCGGATTCTCTCGTTACATGCGCCAGTCTATGCTTGAGGTGTTGGGGCAAGAGTACATAACCGCTGCTAAAGCCAAGGGATTGAGCCAGTACCAGGTTGTGAAGGGGCATGCCTTGCGCAATGCCATGCTGCCGGTTGTTACCCTCTTGGGGCTATCGGTTCCCGGTCTTATTGGAGGCAGTGTGATCTTTGAGACCATCTTTGCCATTCCTGGGATGGGCCAGCTCTTTTACGAGTCGGCTCTGGCCCGGGACTATCCAACAATTATGGGCATCTTAACCATAGGAGCTTTGCTAACCCTGTTGGGCAACCTGTTGGCAGATGTTTCTTACTCCCTTGTGGATCCTCGAATAAGGTACAGGTAACTACCACCAGAATAGCACCGTAAGATATGCCATAACCACGAAGAAGATTCTTACTCCTTGCACTGAAAAGAGTATCTTTACACCTGTTTTTCCCCCGTAGGCACCGATGTATGTGGGCAACATGATTCTGATGCTTCTGAAAGGGGTGCCCACAAGGTTTCCCATAATCAGAATTAGCAGAGCTTCTTTAGGGGTTATGAGTTTAAGATGAAGAATACTCCCTGTTACTGCAGCTCCACTTGATATGTGAAATCCCTGAGCAACCACACCAGGTAAACCGACGGAAGGAATCCCAGGAATTTTTACCCAAGGGGGGATTGTGTGTTGAAGCCACGAGAATACGTTGTGTTTGCTTAATATGACCACAGCTGCAAGTATAGGACCTGCTATTAGTATGATCCTTATGGTCATTTTCGTAGCCTCCTTAGAGGCTTTGGTGGCAGCTGATGATAAGGGTAGTGGATCTGGAAACTCTGTGGTGATGGAGGCCTCTAAATTGCCGTTTTTAAGTAGAAAATGACTAATAAGTGCGGCCACTATGGTAACTGCGGCGCTTACGGTAACCTGAACTCCCAGATAGACAAGGCCAATGGTGCCCAGAAGAGGGTACACTATGCCAATGAGCATAGGGAGAAAGGATACATAGAAGGGTAGATTGAGCATCATGGATGCCAATATGGCTTGACGGGCAGATAAGCGGTGTTCTCGATAGTAGCCTCCCAGAAGGGCGTCTCCTGAGAACCCTGCAAAGAACGAAGATGCCATGGCGGTACCACAGAAGGGTGGAAGATTGGCAAACTTGGTAAGGGGATGTGTTAGCCTGTGTATAAAGGCGGCTTTGCCGGTCTCTTCCAGCAGCCTTCCGCCAAACACCCCCAGCCATACCATAACAGAAAGGCGGATTAAGAGCTTAAAGTAGAGCTCCCAAGTCATTGCCTACCTTTAAAACGCTTTTCAACAAATCTTTGGGATGTGCAGATGTCCCATCCGTTTTCTTGAAAAAGATTCCCGTCGTTTAGGTGGTTTAACGAATTGATGTAGAGATCCTCTATTGGGATGTCCAATATACAAGACCTAAACTTTGAGCAGTAGCCCTATGGCCGACGCTATTCTTGGCGCAATAACCTCTAACAGCGTGGGATCCAGCTTTGGGGATAGAGCCATATTTTTAATGGGAGAGAAGGCCTCAACCTTCATGTTTAATAAAGAAGCAAGTTCATCTTCTATAAATGGGCTTCTGGAGCCACCTCCGGTGATTAACACCCTTTGTATATTAAGGGGTGTTTCCATGGCGCCTTCTACCTGGCCCACCGATATGCTCACCTCCCCTTGCAGCTTGGCGGCTACTGCAACAGCAGCATCTCTCAATAGATGTGCATCCATCTCTCCTGCATTTAGTTTCATCTTTTCGGCTTCTCCAAAGGAGATGTTGAGCTTGTCTGCTATTATCTGGGTCACCATGCTGCCACCTATAGAGATGTTGCGGCTGTAGAGGATTCTTCCCTCTTTCAAGACCAGTAGATTGGTGCTCTCGCATCCTATCTCCAACACCAGCACTGATTCACCCTTCTGGAAGACTGTGTTGGCAGATACTACATTTGCCAAACAAACAGGGGTGGGCTTAACCGACTCCATGGTAAGCTCGGCGGCCTCAAAGATGTTTCTGTATGCCCTAACCATCTCTTTTCTGGCTATGGCATAGATAACCTGAATGTTATCGTTATCTTCCTCCGGATTTGGGGGGTATACGTCAAAACCAAAGGTGAGCTCATCCTTTTTCAATGGAATGGTGGTGGAAACCCTCTTTTCAACCTGGGCCATGATCTCTTCTTCGTCTGTATCGGCAGGAAGACTGAATGTCTCAATCATTGAGAAGTTTCCTGGTAAGGCAAAGGAGATCTCTCTCTTCCTTATGCCATTGGACTCCCATATATTTTTGAGCTCTGCAACCATGCTTTCTTCATCTTTTATGACTCCTGCTACAACCAGACCTCGGGGAAGAGAGGCAATATATGCGTTTTGAAGCACAGGGATTTTGCTTTTTTCTGCAATCTCTACAACTTTTATAGCAGAGGATCCTATCTCTAAGCCTAACGGCTGGCTTTTGCCTCCCAAGTTAAGCTTTAACTTCTTGATAAAGCTCACTATTTAGTCCCCTTTTTCTCTTGTTTCGTCAAAATGTAGGTTAAAGAAATAGTCTTATCCTGTCAAATGGGATTGCAGAGAAAGAAGAATGGGTGAGACATCTTCTATTTTCGCTCCTTTAACCATCTCATTTGGAGAGAACATCCCCTCTTGTGTGATCACCTTGTGGATGAGTTTAAGTGGGATCTTCTCAAAATACCTGTGTTTCACCTTATAGCTATAGGGAGGTTTCAAAAGCTCTTCCGGAGGGGCGTCTTTAAGTCTTAAGAAGTCTTTTAGGCGGGGGGGGAGTATTTTGGTTTGCTCTGTGACCACGATTACAGGGAGTCCCAGGTGTTTGGCCGTAAGGGCAAGGGGAAGTGTGCCTGTTCTGTTCACCATGTCGGGCTGAGCAATGGCATCGCAGCCGGTTAGGATAAGATCTTTTGTGGAAAGCATACCCGGAAGTGATAGATCACTTGTGATGGTCACATGAAAGCCCATATCTTTTAGAAGCCTTGCGCTCTTCAATCCATCCCCTATTGGATGACCTATATGGGTTAGTATAGGC
>JALWSI010000146.1:0-2162 GCA_027080315.1 bacterium
TTCTCTCTTGGCATTTCAAGAGGGTTCATGCGGTGCTTGGCTTGGCGGATATCTATCTTCCAACCGGAGAGTATGACAAACATAGACCTGTAAATGTGGGTAAAAACTTTTATACCATTGAGCCCGTCTTTGGGGTCACCTTTATGCTGCCCTATCAGTCAACCCTCTCTTTCAAGTTCATGTACGACATAAACACCACCAACAACGACTGGATAAACCCTGCAACAGGTAAAGAGACCTCTCTGACACCGGGCCAGGAGTTCCACTTTGACTACTGCTTAGAAAAGGCCTTCGCCAGTTGGCTGCATTTGGGAGTCGCGGGATATTATTACCAGCAGACCACCGACGATGAGATAGATGGCAAGGACGTTGAGAACAACCGGGGCAAGGTTTTTGCCATTGGCCCTGGCATAAAAATTGACTACAAGAGATTCAGCTTGATCTCCAGGGGATTCTGGGAGATGGCCACGAAGAACAGGCCCGAAGGCAAGGGCATGTGGCTTAAGCTGGTGTACGCATTCTGAAAGATAGAAGGAGTTTAGCTGATGATAGAGAGATGCATTCGTTTAGAGCCGAAGGATATGCCCAGAGAGTGGTACAATGTGCTTCCTGATTTGCCAAAACCCATGGATGTTCCTCTTAATCCTCAAACTGGGGAGCCGTTGAAGCCCGAGGATCTATCTCCTATCTTCCCCATGACTTTAATTGAACAGGAGCTTTCTCCAGAGCGATGGATAGAGATTCCTGAGGAGGTGCTGGAGGCCTATGCTCTTTGGCGTCCCTCACCTTTGTACAGGGCCGTTGGCCTTGAACGTGCCTTGGAGACCCCCGCCAGAATCTACTACAAGTACGAGGGGGTTAGCCCGGCAGGTAGCCACAAACCCAACACAGCTGTGCCCCAGGCCTACTATAACGCCAAGGCTGGAATAAAGCGCCTTGCCACAGAGACTGGAGCTGGGCAGTGGGGCTCTGCCCTCTCTTTTGCCACCAAGCTCTTCGGTATAGGGTGCACCGTTTATATGGTTCGGGTTAGCTACAACCAGAAGCCCTACAGACGCACCATGATTGAGACCTGGGGATCAGAGGTGTTTCCCAGCCCCAGCGATAAGACTGAGACCGGCCGCAGGGCCCTGCAAGAGAACCCGGATAATCCCGGCTCATTGGGATTGGCTATAAGCGAGGCTGTGGAGGATGCCGCTACCCATGACGACACCAACTACGCTCTGGGGTCTGTTCTGAACCACGTTTTGCTGCATCAAACGGTGATAGGGCTTGAGGCAAAGAAGCAGATGGAGGTGGCGGGAGACTATCCCGATGTGGTGATCGGATGTTGCGGTGGCGGTAGCAACCTTGGGGGGGTTGCGTTGCCCTTCTATTACGACAAGGCGCATGGCAAGGATGTTCGCCTTCTGGCAGTTGAGCCCTCTGCATGTCCCACGTTGACCAAGGGAATCTTTGCCTATGACTACGGGGATGTGGCCAAGATGACCCCTTTGCTTAGGATGTACACCTTGGGACACAACTTCATGCCCCCCTCAATCCACGCTGGAGGGTTGAGATACCACGGGGATTCGCCCATTATAAGCATGCTGGTGAAAGAGGGAGCCATGGAGGCGGTTGCTTATCCGCAGAGATCCATATTTGAGGCGGCGGTTCTTTTTGCTCAAACAGAGGGATTCATACCGGCTCCTGAGACTGCTCATGCGGTTAAGGCTGCGATTGAGGAGGCTGTAAAGGCCAAAGAGGCTGGA
Organism: bacterium; assembly: GCA_027080315.1. Taxonomy (GTDB): domain Bacteria; phylum Thermosulfidibacterota; class Thermosulfidibacteria; order Thermosulfidibacterales; family JALWSI01; genus JALWSI01. The sequence goes on from JALWSI010000146.1 coordinate 1,752, forward strand.
GAAGAGAGGGTGATACTCTTCAACTTCAGTGGGCACGGACTCATTGACTTGGGCTCTTACGACACCTATCTGAAAGGGGAGATGCAGGATTACGAGCTTCCTGATAGTGAGATAGAGAAGGCGTTGGAAGAGCTTCCCAAATTGGCGGTTAGGGATTAAGTAAGATAAGACCAAATGCGAATACATGGAGGGTGAGAGGTGAGTAAAGAGAACAAGAAGATCAGAATAATGGTCTTTTCAGAAGACGGATCCCGTTGGAGACAGTGGCTGGTACCAACCTGGATTCTAAAAGGAGCGGCGGTCTTTACCGTTCTCTTCTTGCTTGCCTTTGGCGGGGTGTGCGGAGGCCTCTACTACGTGTGGAACCAGAACACCCAGGTGCCGGTACTTAGAGAGAAGCTGGCCCATTAC
>JALWSI010000146.1:2172-4964 GCA_027080315.1 bacterium
TTACCAGATGGAGTTCAGAAAGATGGCCAAGAGATTGGGAGAGGTTGAGAACCAGATGGTGAGGCTTCAGGCATTTGACCAGAAGCTGAGGATTATCGCCAATCTTGAGCCTTCTAATGGAAAAGGATTTGGTTTAAGGGGAACCGGTGGCCCTGAGCCTTTTGCCCTACAAGGTAAGGGCAGCCTCCTTTCAAGTACAGATGTTCTGCTGGGGAGCATGGATGAGGATATCAACAAGCTGAGAGTGGCGGCTATGGAGCAGGAGCAGAGTTTTGTTGTGCTTGAGAGCTTCTTGAAGGATCAGCAGGTTCTTCTTGCCCATACGCCGGCCATTGCTCCGACCAAGGGATGGGTCACCTCGGGGTTCGGTTATCGGCGTGATCCCTTTACAGGCAGAAGAACCTTTCATGAAGGTTTGGATATAGCCGCCCGGATAGGTACTCCTATTGTTGCAACTGCTGATGGAGTGGTGGTTAGCGCCGGTTGGAAAGAGGGTTATGGTAAGATCGTGACGATAAACCATGGGTTTGGGTATATGACCCGGTATGCCCATTGTGCCAAGATCGTGGTTAAACCTGGCCAGCAGGTGAAGAGGGGTCAGGTGATTGCCTATGTGGGCAACACCGGTCGCAGTACCGCTCCTCACCTTCACTACGAGGTTAGAATTAAGGGCAAGCCTGTGAATCCGTATCCCTACATTCTGGTGTGGGATACCATTGATAACGAGAACAGGTCTTATGCTTCTAACAATCCCTCCTGAGGAGGAGCCCAGAGAGTTCACCCATATTCTAACCGACTACAACGGGGTATTAGCGGTAGATGGAGTTCTTCTTCGCGAGGCTCGGGAAGGGATCTTAAGAGCGGTGGAGTCTTTCTCTGTTCATGTGGCCACTGCTGATACTTTTGGCACTGTAAGGGGACAGCTTGAAGGCTTGCCTGTGATCCTGCAGGTGCTCTCTTCTGAAGGGCCTCAGGATGAGGCAAAGCTTGAGCTGCTTAGAGCACTGGGGTCTGAGAGAACCGTTGCTATAGGAAATGGTAGAAACGATGCCCTGATGTTAAAAGAGGCGGGATTGGGCATCTGTGTGATGGGAAGAGAAGGGGCGGCTGTTGCCACACTCATCAATGCAGATATAGTTGTGGGTAGCATAGGAGATGCCTTTGAACTTTTGCTGAATGCTGAGAGAGTAAAGGCCACCTTGAGGAATTGAGGGGACGGGCCTCTTAAATAGCCTCCTGTTTTCGTAACCCATGCACTAACTGTGTTGCGAGCCTCACATAGCTGAGGTGTAAATCCAGATCTTCTCCACAACACTTTAGGGATCATGGCTCGGGCAAAGCTCTGAAGATCTTGCCCCAATTCTGTTTAATGCCTTGTTGTTCAATGCCTCATGGTTTAAGCAGAGTGCAACTTACTCTTCCTCAAACTCTCTTTGGCATAATTGCAGCTTCACCCTGCTGCTTCTTACCAGGTAAAGGGCCAATGCCAATAGGAAGATCACCCCAGAGTGCACTCCGATCTCTACCGAAAAATGGTAGAGCTCTTTGCTGCTCAGCTCTCCCTCAAGCACCTTGGTTCCCAGCAGTATGATGCCCCTTACACTGGATATTATTCCTATGAAGAGAAAGGGCTCAACGGTGACAGACCTTCCCTTGAGGTAGGTGAGGACCGTCCAGAATATCTCCAGAATGATCATCACCATGAGGAAGTCCTGAATACCCCTCACCAGGGTGTGTATGACATCTTCGTGGTGATAGAGAGAGATGCTCAGGGTGGTCACAGTGTAAACGAGGAGCACCAAGGCTACAATAAGCAGGGATAACCCTACCGCTATGTGTATCCAGTCTTCGGCTTCCGTTAGGAACTCTATTGCCTTCTGTAGGGTTGGAGACTTTGTGTCCTTATCTTCCTTTTTGAACATGGTTCCTCAATTACCTGGGTAAAGTGGAGTTGCCCAGGATTCTTCGTCAAAGTAGAGGGTGTCAGGGGAGACCTCTCCTATCTCTGGAAGGGTCAGCCTCTCCACCACCTCTGCCCTAACAAAGGATGACCTGTACCAATCAACCTGGGGAATGGGGAGCTTTTCTCTCCTCATGATTTCATAGGTTTCGTAGAAGACCTCCCACTGGTTCTCCTCTTCTGGATAGTATGCAAAATCCCGAATTATGTCCGTTATGGCGAGGCCAGCACCGTTTAGCATGCGCTGGTACTTATGCCACTTCTTCAACGATGCCTCCAGGTGAGTGAGGCCTATGTAAGCTGCTGATCCTTCTCCTTGAAGAGTTGAGAGACAGCGGGTTAAGAAGAGTTTGAATCCATTGTGGGTCTCAACAGGATCCGTCACACACACCTGGTATCTTCCCTGTTCACTCTCTGGCAAGGGTTCCAGTACGTTGTATTGCTGCACAGTGATGAGGTTGTTGGTGTGCTTTTGGGAGAACTCTTCAATAAAGCTAACCAGCCTCTTGTCTATCTCCACAACCGTCACCCTCTTGGCCAGGCCGGTAAGGCCGATGGCTATGCTTAGTAGGTCGTCGTCGCCAAGTATGAAGATCTCTTGATCTTCTATGTCCCCCCTTTGATACATAAAGATCATGCGTCTCATGGTGTCCTGAGGACGCACGAACCCTTGGTCAAACTCCCCTACGGGAAGGGGACGTTTTTGGGTTATCTCAAGAAACCTTTTTTCCACCTCTTTGAAGAGCCCTTCAATCACGATTCCTGTTCCCGAGCACTCGCTGCAGATGGTGGGTTCAAGGGGATGAACATCCTTAACCGATTTGGATAGATG
>JALWSI010000147.1:0-5418 GCA_027080315.1 bacterium
CTGGTTATGAACGATAAAGACGTCCTCCATCTCTGCTGCTGTGATCGGAACTGGGAGAGCCCGGACGGGTTGAAGAGGGATTTTGACGTTACCCTTACCTATGAAAGGGGTAAGGTTGAGAAGGAGGACATGTCCATCATCACCGATATAGTCATTCCAAAGATAGAAGAGTTCAATCCCGATCTCTTCTTCTGGTATTTTGGATTTGACACCTGCTCTGGTGATTATGGAAGCTTGGGGCTTAGCAGAGAGTTTTTTGTGGAGATGGGTAGGAAACTGGTGGATATGGCTTACAGAAACTGGAATGGCAAGATGCACGTGGTTCTTGCCGGTGGGGCCAATCGTGAGACCGCAACCTGGTTGCTTCCAAGGGTGATTCAGCTTCTTGCTCAGGAGGAGATCCTTTGAAGTTCTCAAAAAAGGTTGTTTTGGAATTCCCTCAGCACACTTGGGACCAGCCCATAATCTACGCCTTGAACACCAAATACGATCTTATGTTCAACATAATAAAGGCTAAGATCACCCCTCGTCAGGAGGGGGTTATGACCCTTGAACTCTCGGGGGATAAGGAGAACTTTGACAAAGGCATAGAGTTTCTCAAAGAGGTGGGGGTTAGAGTTAGGTTTCTTGCTGGGGACATTGAAAGAGATGAAAAACTTTGCACCCATTGTGGATTGTGTACAGTGATCTGTCCCACCGATGCCCTATCTTTAAACCGGGATACCATGGAGGTCTCTTTTGATAAGGAGCGTTGTGTGGGTTGCGAGTTATGTGTTCCCTTGTGTCCTTTTAAGGCGATAATTATGAATATCCCTTCCCATTCCCAACGTAACAGTCTTCAGAACAATAGAAGAGGTAATAAAAAGCCTTAATCGTCCTTTGCAATTTCATCGTTATCAACCAGACGGCATACCTCTTTCAGCTCAGGAATCTTCTCTCTCATCACCTGTTCTATCTTCTCACTTGCTTCTGGAGATAGCGTATCAAACATGATCCCGTAGCCGTTGAAACCGGGCACATCTGTGGGAACCATCCTTACCGCTTTCCCGAGCGTGCTTATCTTTCCTCCGTCTATGTAGAAGGTGCAGATTATTGGAAGGTCCAGAGGTAGTATTCCTGCCACTGTAGCGAAACAACCCTTCTCTGTGAGGTCTCCCACCACTCCACCCAGGAGAGCCTCGCTGTCCTCGGTGGGATACCTGAAGGTTGCACATAAGTGCACCGGTATCCTTACGCTGCTTCTCATGTCGCATATCTCAAACTTTGAGCTTAGAGAGAACCTAACTAATCTGGGAGAGTCGGATATTTTAAGCACCTTGCTTTTGAAGCCTGCTCTCTTTTTGTCAACGGCAAAAGAGAGTAAAACCTCCTCTCCCTCGTTAAAGAAGATGGGGTTTCCTTTGTGGTCACAGGGCTCTAAGACCTCTAAGAAATCATCTGATACGTCCCAGATCACACCTCTTGCTTTTGGGAAGGTGCTCATCTTGTCTTCTGGGGAGGGGAAAATGTCTACGCTGGAGCATCTTGAAACGAGCTTTTTGGGGTCCACTTTTTTCCTTTCTCTTTATCTTGGCGGAGAGGGAGGGATTCGAACCCTCGATACGGTCTTCCCGTATCCTCGCTTAGCAGGCGAGTGCCTTCAGCCGCTCGGCCACCTCTCCGCATTTTGGGGAACAGGTGCCTTTCCCATCTTCTGAGGTATAAGATAGGCCCCTCTGTTCCCCAAAGTCAAGTGGTCACTTGCCCAGGTGTAGAACGGTGTAGGTGAGTTCCCATATTCCGTCGGCTTTAAAGTTAGAGAGGTCGTCTTGCACCGTAGAGGGAACCACCAGAATGTAGAATATATAGTCCCCTTCCGGAAGAAGCAGGTCCCCCGTTATGGGGTTCACCACAGAAAAAGCAGGAAGTACCTCTGCCTTCAGTGGAGCCATCATATTCTTCTTCCAGGGGGCCAGGGTTGTTGATGAGAAGCTCCCGTCAGGTTGCAGGATATAGAGACCACTGCCTATGCCAATAGCGAAGTAGATGTTTACAGCCACTGGGTTTCCTTCTTCATCCACATAGAGGGGCAGAGAAAGGTCAATTTTAAGCTGGGTGCCGTTATTAGCTACGCTACCCAACCCCAGGTAGTTGCCCTCTGTTACATCAGGATCCTCTTGAAGGGAGGGATTTCTCACCTCAGCGGTCTTGAGGGTGTGAGAAAGCACGTGGCCTTTGTAGCGAATAATCTTCCACTCGTAGCCTCCCACGCTTCCAGACACACCAACCACTGTGGCCTCTCCTGTCTTTGATACCACCACCTTGTAGCCAGTTTCGTTGATGCCAGAATCGCCTATGATATCGCTCCATAGCTGGTCGCCTTCGCTATTGTAAGAGATTACCAGAATCTCCTTCTCGCTACCGTTGTAGGTGTATCCCGTAACTATGACATTGCCGGACAGATCGCAGGCTACATCGTAGGCCTCGTCGTTATTACCGCCGTCGTAGCTTCTTGAGATCACTTCGCTGCCATCAGATGGGTCATACCACACCACCTTGAGGTTACGCCGGCTCTCCTTTTCGTATCCGGCCACCACAACCCTTCCAGTGTTGTCAAAGGCTACGCTCCTTGCTTCACTGGTGGTGTCCATAACCTTGGTCCAAAGCAAGTTGCCTTCTGCCGAGAGCAGAACCACTGTCCAACGATGGTCAGTTCCGTTGTAAGAATAACCCACTGCAGCCACCTTGCCATCTGGTGCAACAGCCAGGTCCTTCATCTGTCCGGTGGGAAGATCTGGCCCTGCTTTCTCCCAAAGCACTTCACCGTCAAGGGTGTTCATCCCTATGAGTAGCCAGGAGGAGGCTGTTGAGTTGCTTCTCATTCCACCTACCACCGCTAAGTGGTTTCCTCCAGTACCTACAAAGTTTGCAAAATCGTTGGTGGTTCTCGTTAGGGTCTTGGCCCATGCCCTGTTTCCAGTTGTGGTGTCGTATGCATGAACCCTGATGTAAGTGTTGGAGCCATCGTTTGTGTATCCTGCAACTACAGCGGTGTCTCCATCCAGGTCTATGGCCCTGGCCTCGTCGTCGTGCCCGTTGTTATCCCAGGAGTCTTGCCAGGTGATCTCTCCACTTAAGGGGTCTATCTCTACAACGTGCCAGTCTTTACTTGAGCTGTTGCTTCCTTGGCTACCTGCAACAATCACCTTTGAGTCTATTTCAGCCACCCCGTAGGCAGTGTCACAATCGCTGAAGTCCTTTGTGAGTTGAGAAGGCAGCTTTTTTCCGCTTTCGTAGTAGATGATGCTCCAGTCGTCTCCTCCAGGTGAATGCTCCACGGTTCCTGCCATGGCCACGTTTCCTTGGTTGTCAACAGTAACGGCAGGAGGGGTATTGCTTCCAGTTACCGTGCTGGGAGGATAAAGCCTCTCTGTGCTGCCGTCTGCCAAGGCGTAGCTGCATAGCATCGCCACTGTGCAAAGGGCAATTAGTAGCTGAATTAATCTCCTCATTTTTCTCCTCCTTTCACCTTAAGTTTATGGCGGTGTATTCAATAAAGTACTTTTGGGTTTCCCAGTTGAAGCTATTAAAGTTCTCAGCATCTTCTCCATAAAGGGCTGCAATGAAAAAGAGATACTCCCCCTCTGGAATGGTTAGCTCTCCCTCATCATTTCTGACGCGTATGCTTGGCAAGAGGGTGCCTTCTACAGGGTATGAGAGATCTTTCAAAACAGGCTCGTCTTGGGTGGTTAGTGTAAACTCCTGATCAAAGAAGAGAATCCCCACAGAGGGAACCACTATGCCAGCGTAGGCTGCTATTTGAAGCGGCAGATACGTTGAGTTGTCCAGAAATACGGGGAAGGCAACAGAGAACTCCACGCTGTCCCCACCATTGGCTATCTGGCCTATTCCAAGGTGCTCTTCTGTTGATACATTTGTTTTCTCTTTTGGAGAGACGAAAAGGATCTTTTGCCCAAGGGTTTCTGTGCCATACTGCTGGCCGAACGCCATGAGCTTCCAATCTTCTCCGGTTCTTCCCACAAGGGCTATCCCTCCATCTGGGGCAAGGGATAGTTGAGGATCCGTGTCTTCTGTTCCTCCGTCGTAGGTGTACTCCCAGACCTTCTCTCCGAGAGACGAGAAACGACCTATCCACCAATCGTCATCCTTTCCGTTGTTTGAGATGCCTATTGCAACAATGTGGGTGGATAGGTCTCCTTTTACCTGTGTTATGTTCTGGTCGTTCTCTTCAGAAAGCCACTTTCTCCAGAGTTCCTTTCCCTCTTTGTCAACTGCCAAAAGCAGACCCTCTTTCCCTAATTTCTCGCTTACGTAAGAGGTTCCACCTATGGCCCATCCTACTCCTGGTATATCCGTTGCAGATAAGGCCCTGTCTTCGTGGTCTCCTCGGTAGTATCCCCTCCAGAAGACTCCACCAGAAGAGCTGTACTGAACGAAGATCCAGTCATTGCCTTCTCCTCCATTGGTGGTACCGCACACCAAGGTTCGCCCTTTATTGTCTAAGGCAAGGTCAGTTGCCTCTGCTGTTCCGTCTCCATACTCCTTCTTCACCCAGCTTCTCTCCCCTTGGGATTGGTAGCTCAGCAGCACCCAGTGCTTATCCTCTTCGCTGCCCGAGTTGCCCAGAACCAGCAGATTGCCGTTGTGGTCAAATTTAAGGGCCACCAGAGAGTCGTCTCCTTCGTCGTCGTATATTAAGGGATTGCTCCATACCATGCCTCCCTGCCCATTGTACAAGAGAACGAGAAGGTCGTCGTCGCTTCCGTTATTGGTGATGCCTCCAACGGCTATTCTCTCTTCCCCCTCGGGATTCACCCATACAGCCACTGCCAAACCCTTGTCTCCGTGGGGTCCTGGATATCCCCTCTGCCACTTCACCTCTCCCTCTTCTGAGAACATGATCACCAGACAGTCATCGTCTTTGCCGTTGTTGGTGGTTCCAACCACAACCACCTCTCCTTTCGGGGTTATTGCCACTGCGGAAACCGTGTCGTCATGGCCTCCGTCATAGCTCTTGCGCCAGAAAAGAGAGTATTCACCGGTACTATCCCTTTTGTAGAGAGAGACGCTCCAGTCCTTCTCACCAGACTCTTTGATTACTGTGCCTGCAACGGCAATTGAACCCTTCACACCGTAGGCCACCTTTGGCGGGTAGATGCTGCCAGCCATGGGTTCCTCAAAGATGGGAGTTTCTGCCAGTGCAGCTGTTGTCCATATTCCAGATATTGCTATTACCAGCACCCAGATAAGAGGCTTGAGCTTCATGGTTCTTTCCTCCTTGCTGCTATATTTAGCGTTGCAAAGGGGCTTTTACCACAACTTATTGGGGACCACAAGGGTTAAGATCATAAAAGCAGAGGGTTTATATTGGGGAGGGTTGGGGTGAGTGGAGGGATTTGAACCCTCGACCCTCGGAGC
>JALWSI010000147.1:5428-18265 GCA_027080315.1 bacterium
CACAGTCCGATGCTCTAACCAACTGAGCCACACTCACCACATGGTCACTGGCGCGCCTGGGAGGATTCGAACCCCCGACCAGCGGATTAGAAGTCCGCTGCTCTATCCTACTGAGCTACAGGCGCCAGTAGGGAGACCTTCTCTCTCCCACAGCGCACCCCTTTTATATGCCCTCCTCTTAACTTTGCAAGAGGGAAGTTGAAGTTTTAGGTAGTGAGGAGGACATTAGCCCTCCTCACTGATATTTGTCTGTTATTCTACTTTAAAGCTTGCCATGTCGTAAGAGACGATCCAATCTGGATTGAAGAAGGTTTTGTTGGAATCCGTGAAGAGTACCACCCACAGGTATTCGCCCTTAGGAGCGTCATCGGGGATTACGTAGGTGTAGAGGGTGATAGGATCGTCTATGTCAAACATCTCAACGTGTTTGAGCAAGGGTTGAAGAGCGTCCTCTTCTCCGAGGGTTATACCTGCTTCATTGAGAATAAGGCATCTGAAGTGGCCCGTTGGGTATATGAGCCCAAAGTAGAGATCCACAACGTTCTTTTGGGTACCTGCCTTGGTGGCGATCTTGAGATCCACAGCCTCTTTGCCCAAGAGATCGTGCTGGTAGAGCGTGATATCGGCTGTTGGGATAGTGCCGTTGCCCTCTTCATTGCACCGCACAGTGAAGGTGTTCTGAGCCACTGCCAGCTTGTGGTTGTCCATATCCTCACAGATCACCATGAAGGTGTAGCTACCCTGAGGCAGATTATTGTAGGTTGCATTGGTGGTTGTTCCCCAAGGAGCCCACTTAGAGTCGTATCCCGCAAGTTGATACTGGTACTGGTAGTTGCCAGAGCCTCCTTCAGCCTCCCACGAGAATGAGATACTGCAGTTGCAGCAGTCAATTATGCCCGCCGGCTGATTTTTGAATCTTAGTTTGAATCCGTTTCCTGTGTCTTCTCCATTGCCTCCTCCGTCACCTTCCGACGGGATATTTATGGTTGCAGTGTTGCTCTCAATCTTCCTGCCTCCTTCCAGGTTAACCACTACCTTGTATAGGTTTTCCCCTGGTTCAAAGGAGTCGTAATCAGAGAAGATGGTGATGTTTGGATCGTTAATGTTGGCTATCACTTCCCATTCAGGGGATTCGTATTTGGAAGCCACTCCTTCCTTTATGCCTCCTGGTTTCTCTGTAAGGGCATGTAGCACTTGGTATGTCTCAAAATCGTCGCCGGTGTATTTTGTCCATTGTATATCTACAGCTTTTACATCCTCTCGGTACCTTATTGAAACCTTTATTTGCTGTAGTCCTTGGGGCTCATTCTCTATGGTGACCACATGACTAACCCACCTGTCGCCGCCTGTTGTTATGACACATACCCTGTAGTAGATGGTGCCCTTGGGTGGATTTGTATCAATGTATGAGTCTGCATCTATGTTCCCATAGTACTTAATATAGCCATCTTCTGGATAGACGGGGTTGGGGTTGGTGGTTGATCTCACCACCTTGTAGAACCTGAAGTCTTCAGTGTTGTTGTATGGGGTCCAGTGCATCTCTACATATCCCTCTGCAGTTAGGGTGGCGGTGAAGTTTAGCCAATCTACCTCTACGGGATCTTTGTAGCCCGTATTTGCCCACGAAAGAGCCGTTGTACCCAAAAGAACAGCTATGATTATCCCTAACACCGTGCTTCTTTTCATAAAACACCTCCCTTTTATCGTTCTGCCTTTGTGTATCCCTGTTTAATTGAGCTGTCTGCCTGCAATCACAGACGAATTTACCCTTTAATTTTGGTTCTGCTCTTTTATGTGTCTCTCATCTCTCACCTCCCCTGGCAGCCCCGCCGCCATAGCCTTAAGCCTTAGGCCGGTGGCTTTGCGTCTCGCCCTTTCAGGCGATTTGCCCTTTTCAGGGGGCCCCGTTTCCATAAATTGTCCTGCCTATATATTGGGTATCAAATGAAAAGTCAAGATGTTTTTGTATATTTAGGTTGTGATCAATTGCTCTAAACCCTGAGGTTTTGAGTGTCATGTTTCCGAGAATCTGCAATTTGCCTTGTCTGGTTTGAGATAATCTTCACAAAATTTTGGTTTTCATAATGCCTTCTATTTCAACGAAATATTTTTGATCTCTATACCAAATTCTCTTTCACCCCCTTGCAAGGGGACCCCCCCTGTGCTAAACGGCGCCCCGGTTTCTGAAAGATCCCAAAAGCACACGGGGGTGACATAATGTATCACGCTATCAGTGAATATGTGCCTGTGCTTATCTTGCTGGCACTGGCAGTGGGGTTTGGTGTGGTTACCCTGCTTGTATCCTTTCTTGTACGGCCCAACGATCCCTATCCTGATAAGCTCTCTCCTTACGAGTGCGGTATTGATCCATTCACCACAGGTAAGCTTCAGATTCCCGTTAGATTCTTCGTGATAGTGATGCTCTTTCTCCTCTTCGATGTTGAAGCGGTCTTCATGTATCCCTGGGCCGCGGTTTACAAGAAGATAGGCTGGTACGGGTTTGTTGAGATGTTCCTCTTCATCGTGATTCTGCTGGTGGGCTACATATACGCGTGGGCGAAAGGAGCTTTGGAATGGGAGTGATAGATAGGAAACTACCGGAAAACGCCCTTACCACAGCCTTGGATAAGGTGGTGAATTGGGCCAGACGGTCCTCAATATGGCCCATGACCTTCGGACTTGCCTGCTGCGCCATAGAGATGATGGCTGCAGGAGCAGCAAGGTACGATTTTGACAGGTTTGGTGTTATCTTCAGGGCTACTCCCAGGCAGTCTGATGCCATGATAGTGGCGGGAACCGTCACCTTGAAGATGGCGCCGGTATTAAGGCGTGTGTATGACCAGATGCCTGAGCCGAGATGGGTTATCTCCATGGGCAGTTGTGCAAACTCGGGGGGTGCCTTCAACACCTACCATGTGGTACAAGGGGTGGATCAGATTGTTCCCGTAGATGTCTATGTGCCTGGTTGTCCTCCTCGCCCCGAAGGGCTCATGTACGGGGTGATCATGCTTCAAGAGAAGATAGACGACATGAAGGTTTTCAGGAAGTGAGGTGTCGGAGATGGGCGAGAATGAGAAGGCACCAAAAAAGAAATTGACCAAAGAAGAGGCCATTGCTTTGGCCAAGGCCCGTAAAGCTGCTAAGGCGGCAGAGGCTGCCAAGAAAGAGGCTGAGGAACCAAAAGTTGATCTTGACTCTCTACCTTTGGTGAAGGCCATAAAAAAAGAGCATGCAGAGGCCATAGAGGATATCAAGTTTGCCAATAACGAACTCACCATAACGGTGAAGAAGGATTATCTCTTGCCTCTTTGCAGGTGGTTAAAGAGTGATCCTGAGACTGCTTTTGATTATCTTTCTGAGGTCATAGGAGTTCATTATCCAAAGAATGAAGAGAAGCCTCTCCAGGTTGTTTATCACCTCTTCTCGACCCAGAAGAATCACAGACTGCGTCTAAAGGTTAATCTCGCCGAAGACGAAGAGGTGGAAAGCGTGTATCCGGTTTGGCGCTCGGCCAACTGGTACGAAAGAGAGGCCTACGATATGGTGGGCATAAAGTTTGCCAACCATCCGGACCTGCGCAGAATACTCCTTCCGGAGGATTGGGAGGGGCATCCATTGCGCAAAGAGTATCCTCTTCAAGGCCCAGAAGGATACCGAGAGAAGTGGTTGCGTCGTCATTGTCGTAACACCAATGCCCTTTAAGAGAAGGATTGGCCTATGGACGAGATAAGAGGATTAGTTGTTACTGAAGAGGGTTTGGTCGAGCAAGACCTGATGAGGGACACCCTGACCAAAGAGATGTGGGTCAATATGGGTCCCCAGCATCCCAGTACCCACGGAGTGTTGAGGGTTGTTCTGGCTTTAGAGGGCGAGAGGATAGTCGATACAGAGATATATATTGGTTATCTGCATCGAGGATTTGAGAAGTTTGCAGAGAGTAAGACCTATCCTCAATTTCTCCCTATCACCGACAGGCTGGACTATATCTCTGCCCACGCAATGAATTACGGTTACGTTCTGGCGGTGGAGAAGCTCATGGGCATAGAGGTGCCTTTGAGAGCCAAGTACATAAGAACCCTCATGGCAGAGCTTACCAGGATCTCAAGTCACCTTCTGTGGCTGGCAACCCACGCATTGGACATCGGAGCCATGACGGTCTTCCTCTACTGTTTCCGTGAGCGTGAGATGATACTTGATCTCTTTGAGATGGTGTGTGGAGCAAGGCTCACCACAAGCTACTTCAGGATAGGAGGCGTGGCCAACGACCTGCCTGACGGGTTCATTGAGAAGTGTCGTGAGTTCTGCAACATATTCCCCCAAAAGGCCAAAGACTACGACGATCTCATCCTTAAAAACCGGATCTGGCTTGCCCGTACCATCAACGTGGCCAACATCTCAGGCGAAGAGGGACTGAACCTGGGGCTTTCCGGTCCCAGCATCAGAGGTTCTGGGGTGAAATGGGATATACGCGTCTCGGAGCCCTACGGGGTGTACGACAAGGTGGAGTGGGAGATGGCCGTTGAGGATGGCTGCGATGTCTATGCCCGTTATCTGGTTCGTCTTAAGGAGATGAGAGAGTCCTGCAAGATCTGTCAGCAGTGCCTTGACTTCTTAGAGAAGGACGATTCGGGAGAGTTCAGGGCCAAGGTCCCCAAGGTGATTAAGCCCCCTGAAGGCGAGGCATACGCCTGCGTGGAGGCTCCCAAAGGAGAGCTTGGCTTCTACATAGTGAGCGATGGTTCCACCAAGCCTTACAGGCTCAAGATCAGGGCTCCTTCTTTTGCAAACCTCATGTCTCTGCCCAAGATGGTTGAAGGGGCCTTAGTGGCAGACGTGATTGCTGCCATTGGAAGCATAGACGTGGTTCTGGGCGAAGTGGATAGATAAGGAGGAACTGTCATGCTGTTGGAGATAGGAATTGCTCTACTGAAGATCATCGTGGTCTTCGCCCTTGCCCTTCTCACCGTGGCCTATCTCACCTACATTGAGAGAAAGGTTATTGGTCACATGCAGGTGAGAATGGGGCCCATGAGGGTGGGTCCCCACGGATTGCTTCAGCCCATAGCCGATGGTTTGAAGCTCTTTATGAAAGAGGACATTGTGCCCTATGAGGCGTACAGGTTCACCTTCTACTTTGCACCTATCCTAACCTTGGTTACTGCCCTGATTCTCTTTGCGGTGATCCCTTTTGATAAGCACTTCGCAATCACCAGGCTCAACATTGGGGTTATGTACATCCTCTCAATAGCCTCTGTGGGAGTGCTTGGTATTCTGCTTGCTGGTTGGGCCTCGGGAAGCAAGTATCCCATTCTTGGAGGTTTGAGATCGGCAGCCCAAATGCTCTCTTACGAGATCTTTCTCGGATTCTCCATTATTGGGGCTCTTATGATCTCAGGCTCTCTTGATCTTGTGAAGATAGTTGAGTCTCAGCATGTGTGGAACATCGTTTATCAACCGGTGGCCTTTGTGATCTACATCATAGCTGCCCTTGGAGAGATTAACCGTGTTCCCTTTGACCTTCCTGAGGCAGAGACCGAGTTGGTAGCAGGATTTCATACAGAGTACTCGGGGATGAAGTTTGCCTACTTCTTCTTGGCTGAGTATGCCAACATGATCATAGTCTGTTCAATGGCTACCATCCTCTTCCTGGGCGGTTGGCGCGGTCCTGTGCTTCCTGGCTTCGTTTGGTTCCTTATTAAACTATTCGCCCTCATCTACTTCTTCATCTGGGTCAGGGCCACATTCCCCCGCTACAGGTACGACCAGTTTATGAAGATTGGATGGAAGATCATGCTGCCCATAGTGCTGGCCAACATAGTGGTCACAGGGGTGGTTATGATGATGGTGCAGGGAGGATAAGGTTATGGGGCTTATCTCTAAGATTTTCGGAAAAGACCTCTTAATAGGACTGAACAGGACCGGGAGGTACGGTGTTAGCAAGCCCATCACCATGCAGTATCCAAAGGAGAAATGGACTCCCTATCCTGCATTCAGAGGCACCATACGCCATCTCACCAAAGAGACGGAAGAGGGCGAGACAAGGGTGCGATGCAACGCCTGTGGCCTCTGCGCCCGGGCCTGTCCCGCCGAGTGCATCCACATAGTAGGTGAAGGAAAGGGAAAAGATAGGGTTCCAAAGACCTTTGTGATAGATTTTTCCCGCTGCCTCTACTGTGGGTTGTGTGTAGAGGCATGTCCTCAAGACGCCTTAGAGATGACCTCCTTCTATGAGTCTGCGGTGTATACCAGAGAGGAGATGGTCTTTGACTTAGATAAGATGCTTGAGGACTACAGCAAGTGGGAAAGGACCTTTAAGAAGTAGAGGAGAATTGGGAGATGAACTGGGCAAATCTGTTCTTTGATCTATTTGCGGTGATAGTGGTGATCCTGTCGGTGATCACTATTACTCGCCGCAATGCCGTGCACAGCGCCATTGCCCTTATGATGGCCTTTGTGGGGCTTGCTGCCATCTACGTTATTCTTGGGGCAGAGCTTTTGGCGGCCATTCAGGTGCTGGTCTATGCAGGGGGAGTTATGGCCTTGATGCTCTTCGTGATCATGAGCGTGAAGTCCGATGAGCAGAACCAGGTGAAACAGACCCATGCACAGACCTTGATAGCCGCCTTTGTGGGGGTTCTCTTTGTGGTTGAGATCGGCGTAACCGTTTGGATGGGTTTCCTCTATAAAAACACCGGGGCATTGGCCAAGTCTCAGCTTGCCGCCATGGGCAACACAGAGGCCCTTGGAACGGTGCTTTTTACGAAGTTTCTCTTCCCCTTTGAAGTGGCTTCGGTGCTGCTTTTGGCCGCTATGGTTGGTGCCATTGTGCTGGCCAAATACAAGCTTGAGAGGTGATAACGGTGATTCCTGTAAACCATGTTATCGTTCTATCGTTGGTGATCTTTGCCATCGGCATCATCGGGGCATTGAGCCGAAGAAACGTCTTCATCGTGCTCATGTCCATTGAGTTGATGCTTAATGCGGTGAATCTGGCCCTTGTGGGGTTCTCTTCCCAGCTCGCCAACCTCACGGGGCAGATTCTGGCGCTATTCGTGATCACCGTGGCTGCAGGTGAGGCAGCGGTGGGATTGGCCATTGTCGTGGCTGTCTACCGTAATCGCCACAGCGTGAACGTGGACAACATGAACATAATGAAGTGGTAGGGAGGCAACTATGATTAACTACTGCTGGTTGATCCCCGTATTTCCGTTAGTGGGTTTCGTTTTGAACGGCCTTTTCGGATTCAAGGTCTTCAAAAACAAAGCCCACATCATAGCAGTTGCTGCCCTTGGACTCTCATGGCTAATGTCAATTCTGGTCTTCATTGACGTGCTTCACGGAAAGACCACCGAGGTTGTGCTGTGGGACTGGATAAACTCAGGAGGAGGCGATCTTCACATACGCCTTGCCTTCATGGTTGATCAGCTCACTGCAGTTATGCTCATGGTGGTTACAACCCTCTCCTTTTGGATCCATGTTTACTCCATAGGATACATGCACGGAGATGAAGGCTACCCCAGGTTCTTCACCTACCTCAACATGTTCGTCTTCTTCATGCTCATCTTGGTTCTCGGCAACAGCTATGCAGTGATGTTCGTGGGCTGGGAAGGCGTTGGTCTCTGTTCTTACCTGCTAATCGGATTCTGGTACGAGAGAGACACTGCGTGGAAGGCTGGAATGAAGGCATTTATCACCAACAGAATTGGTGATGCCGGATTCATCATGGGTATGTTCTTCCTATGGTACTATCTGGGTACCCTTGAGTATCATCAGGTCTTTGCAAAGGCCCACATGCTTTCCCCCACCATAGTCACGGCTATCACCCTTCTCCTCTTTGTGGGTGCCACAGGTAAGTCGGCTCAGATTCCTCTTTACGTGTGGTTGCCCGACGCCATGGAGGGTCCCACCCCAGTCTCTGCTCTGATCCACGCTGCAACCATGGTTACCGCTGGTGTTTACATGGTTGCCAGAAGCCACGTGCTTTACAACATGGCTCCCTTCTCTATGGAGGTTGTTGCTGTGGTTGGTTGTATGACCGCCTTTATGGCTGCTACCATTGGCACAAGCCAGTTTGACCTGAAAAGGGTGCTCGCCTACTCCACAGTTAGCCAGCTTGGCTACATGTTCTTGGGTTGCGGAGTTGGAGCCTATGTGGCTGGAGTCTTCCATTTGATGACCCACGCCTTTTTCAAAGGCCTCCTCTTTCTCTCAGCAGGTAGCGTGATGCACGCCATGAGCGATGTGCTTGATATGAGACTCATGGGGGGGCTGTTCAAAAAGATGAAGATAACAGCCATCACCTTCATCATAGGTGCTCTGGCTCTGGGTGGAGTGCCACCCTTCGCCGGTTTCTGGTCAAAAGACGAGATCTTGGGACACTCCTTCTACTCCGGTCATAAGTTCCTTTGGTTCTTGGGCACCTTCACCGCTTTCCTCACCGCATATTACACATTCAGGGCTGTCTTCATGACCTTCTTCGGGGAGAACAGAACCCCCGAGGAGATTCACGTGCACGAGTCTCCCAAGGTGATGACGGTTCCCTTGATGTTCCTTTCAATAGGTGCCGCCTTTGCAGGATTCTTTGGATTGAAGTCAGGTGAAGAGAGCTACTTTGGGAAATTCCTTGCACCTGTGTTTGAGCATGGTCACGAGCACGCGGCGGCCATTGCTGAAGGGGCCCACAAAGTGGCAGAACACGTGGTTGAGCATGCTGGTGCTGCTGCCCATCATGCAGCAGCCGCTGCTCATCACGCGGCTCATGCAGCGGAAGGCCCTCCAGAGATGGTGTTGGTGGCCATCTCTGTTGTGGCTGGACTCTGCGGTATTCTCCTTGCCTACGCCACCTTCATGAAGAAGTGGATAGATCCCGTAGAGTGGCAGAGAAAGCTCTGGCCCATTCACAAGGTTCTCTACAACAAGTACTGGGTGGATGAGATCTACTTCTTCTTCGTGATAGATCGTGTTGTAGATGGTGCCTTCTACTCTTGGAAGTTTGATCAGTGGGTGATTGACGGTGCTGTTAATGGCGCCGCTTGGCTTAGCAAGAAGGCTGCCTGGATAACCAGGGTTTGCACGGAGCCCTTTGTGGTTGACGGAATGGTGAACGGTTCCGCCAAGTTCGTAGAGTTCCTCTCAAAGGGCTTCAGAAGACTTCACACAGGCTATGTTGAGAACTACATGTTCTTCATGGCTTTAGGAATAGTTGTGATGGTCACCGTCTATCTGGTGGCCCACGTACTGTGAAAATCAGCAACAGTTTAAGGAGGATGTGAGTCATGGACTTTGGGAGCAACAGTTTCGGGTTTCCAATCCTCTCCCTGATAACCTACATACCTCTTGTAGGTGCCTTTCTGATTCTCTTCATTAACAAAGAGAAGACCACGGTGATCAAGTACTTTGCCTTCGTGGTGGCCATGATAGACTTCTTGGTCTCCATTCCTCTCTGGTTCGCCTTTGATAGAACCACCTGGCACTTTCAATTTGTTGAGAGGGTGCCTTGGATCAAGGCCCTGGGAGTGGAGTACTACTTTGGTGTTGATGGAATAAGCCTTCTGCTTGTCCTATTAACCACCTTTCTCATGGCCATTTCGGTTCTCTCCTCTTTTAATTACATCCAAGAGAGAGAGAAGGAGTACTACATTGCCCTGTTGGCCTTGGGCACGGGAATGATGGGAGTCTTCTGCGCCTTAGATGTATTCCTTTTCTACGTGTTCTGGGAGGTTATGCTTGTCCCCATGTACTTCCTCATCGGCATCTGGGGTGGTCCCAGAAAACTCTATGCGGCTATAAAGTTCTTCCTTTACACCCTGTTTGGAAGTTTATTTATGCTGATCGCCATAATCACCGCATACTTCTACTTCCACCACGTAACTGGGGAGTGGAGCTTCAACCTTGTTAAATGGACCAACATGATGCATCTGCCTGCAGGGCTGCAGTTCTGGCTATTCTTGGCCTTTTTCTTAGGATTCGCCATCAAGGTGCCTCTTTTCCCCTTCCATACGTGGCTTCCTGACGCCCACGTTGAGGCGCCTACCGCTGGATCCGTGATCCTTGCCGGTGTCTTGCTGAAGATGGGAACCTACGGTTTCGTTCGCTTCAGCCTTCCCCTCTTCCCAGCAGCGGCAAATTACTTTGTTCCTTTTGTGGCTGTGCTCTCCATCATAGCTATTATCTATGGAGCCCTCTGCGCTTTGGCCCAGGAGGACATGAAGAAGCTGGTTGCTTACTCTTCCGTTAGCCACATGGGTCTGGTTATGCTGGCAATGTTCGCATTGAACCCCATGGGAATTGAGGGAAGCATTCTGCAGATGCTCAACCACGGAGTCTCCACTGGCGCCTTGTTCCTTATCGTGGGAATCATTTACGAGAGGCGCCACACAAGGCTCATCAAGGAGTTTGGTGGTATCTCAAAGGTGGTGCCGGTCTTTGCCGCCTTCTTCATGATCACCATGCTCTCTTCCATAGGTCTGCCGGGACTCAACGGATTCATTGGTGAGTTCACCTGTCTCGCCGGAGTGTTCAAGCACAACTGGGTGTATGCCGCTTTTGCAGTCACTGGAGTGATTCTGGGTGCCGCTTACATGCTCTGGCTTTATCAGCGCACAATGTTTGGGCGCATCACCAACGAGAAGAACCTGCATCTCACCGACATGAATCTGAGGGAGTGGATCTACATGACCCCACTGGTTATTTCCTTCATCTGGATCGGTATCTACCCCAAGCCCATCTTCAACGTGATGGAGGTTTCAGTTAAGCATCTGGTGGAGCAGGTGAACCCTGACTACTACCAGAAGAGGCTTCAGCACGAGGCTAAGATAAAGAAGCAGCTTAAGATGACCAAGGCAGACCACACCGCCGAAATCAAGGTCTTGGATTGAGACCTGGAATAGGGAGAAGATAGGATGACAACGGTGCTTCCGGTTCCAAATCTCGCAGCCATTGGGCCGGAGATTCTGGTAACGGTGCTGGCTTGCGGCCTGTTACTGGTGGATCTCTTCATCCCCAAAGACAGGAAACGGGCAGTTGGAATACTGGCCTTGGCTGGCACGGTGGTGACTGCTCTCTTCACCATGCGTTACTGGAACTATTCGGCCACCACCTTCTCAGGGATGTTTGTGGTGGACAACTTTGCCGTGATCTTCAAAGAGGTCTTCCTCTTTGCCACGGCAATCACCATTCTCATCTCTCTCAGGTACCTTGAGATAGAGAAGGTGAGCTTAGGTGAGTACTACGCCCTGATGCTCTTCTGCACCTTGGGCATGATGGTGATGGTTTCTGCCGCAGACCTGGTGGTGATCTACATTGGCCTTGAGACCATGGCCCTCTCGGTGTACGTGCTTTCCGGGTTCATGCGGTTCAACGTGAAGAGCAGCGAGGCGGCTTTGAAGTACTTCCTGGTGGGGGTCTTCATCTCGGGCATACTCCTGTATGGTATTGCTCTCACCTACGGCGTTGTAGGCAGCACAAACCTTAACGCCATTGCCGAAACAATCAAGCTGAAAGGCCTGAAAGACAATCCTGTTCTCATGATCGCCATGTTCCTGCTGGCGGCAGGGTTTGGCCTTGAGATTGCCATGGCCCCCTTCCACTTCTGGGCCCCTGATGTTTACGAAGGCTCTCCCACTCCTGTGACAGCCTTCATCTCTGTGGCGCCAAAGGCCGCTGCCTTTGCTGCGCTCATCAGGGTCTTTGTGGTGGGTATAGGGCTTATGGCCCCCCACTGGCAGGTGCTGCTCTGGGTGATTGCAGCCCTCACCATGACCATAGGTAACGTGACAGCGGCTCTTCAGAGCAATGTGAAGAGGATGCTTGCCTATTCCTCCATAGCCCATGCCGGATACATGCTGCTTGGCATACTTGCCGCCAACACCACTGGATTGGCGGGAGTAGCCTTCTACTTCTTCGCCTACGCCTTTATGAATATGGGGGCTTTCGGTGTTATCATACTGCTTCGCCGTGAAGGCATAGTGGGAGACGAGGTTGACGACTTTAAAGGTCTTGCCCATACCAATCCCATGGCGGCCCTTCTCATGGTGGTCTTCCTGCTTTCGCTCACAGGAATTCCTCCTACGGCGGGTTTCATCGGAAAGTTCTTGCTCTTCTCGGCAGCCATAAAGGCAGGGTTCTACTGGTTGGTGGTGATTGCTGTGCTAAACAGCGTTGTGTCTCTTTTCTACTACTTCCGCATTGCCCAGGCCATGTACATGGGTGAGGCTCCAGACAGCTCCATACCAAGGCCTCAAGGCGCTCCCTCTCTAACCGTGGCCATTGCCATAGTGGGGATTCTTACCCTCTTCTTCGGCATCTACCCCCACCATCTGGTTGAGCTTGCCAAGGCGTCTGTGACCACATTCATTCCTTTCTTGTAGATCAAAGCAAAAAAGAAAAAAGGGAGGGTGAAGAGCCCTCCCTTTTTTATTAGCTGTGAAATAGAATAGCGAGTGAGAAGTTGGGGGTGGTAAGATGGGTTTTCGCTTCTGGAGACGAATAAGGATAGCCCCTGGTGTGACACTAAACTTGAGCAAATCGGGAGGCTCGCTCTCTTTTGGGCCCCGGGGTGCAAAGTTCACCGTGGGACCAAAGGGCAAGAGGGTCACTGTGGGCCTGCCGGGAACAGGACTTTTCTACACCACAAAACTCTCTAATGGTGATTCAAAAAGTAGAGGGCGCCACGAAGTGGAGATACCTGAGAGTCCTGAAGAGCGACTCACCCTTGGATTTTTTCAGCGTTTGATCACTCCAGAGGACGAGAAGGCCCTTGTGGATGGCTGCCGTGAGCTGGCTCTGGGAGACGAGGATAAGGCCTTTGAGCACCTTGAGCAGGCGGTTCATCTGGCC
>JALWSI010000148.1 GCA_027080315.1 bacterium
CGAGATAAAGATGGTTAAGACCAGAACCACCATCACCCACCAGAATTATCAGCCAACAGTGGATGTTTACGGATACCGCTCCACCATGGCCATCTCTCACATACAGGAGAACGTGAACAAAGCCCTATCGGGAATTCCCCTACCCCCTGGCTATCGCATAAGCCAGGAGGGGGAGATCAAGAAGATGAAGGAGTCTTTCTCACGGCTGGTTCATGCCTTAGTGTTTGCCATAATCTTACTCTACTTCTCCTTGGTGCCCACCTTCAAGTCGTGGATCCATCCCTTCACCATCATGGCGGCCATTCCCCTCGCCCTTATTGGTGCCATTTGGGGTCTCTTGGTTGTGGGACGCCATTCGTGCATGCCTGCTTTTATGGGTATGATTCTTCTGGCAGGGATAGTGGTGAACAACTCTATTCTCCTTTTGGACTTTGCGGAGAAGTCCTTGGAAGAAGGGGCCACCATGAGAGAAGCCTTAGAGGGAGCCGTTAGGGTCAGGGTGCGGCCCATCTTAATGACCGCTTCTTCCACCGTTGTGGGAATGATCCCCATAGCAGCCCAGTGGGCTGTGGGTTTAGAGAGGCTCTCTCCGTTAGCAGTGGTCTCCATTGGAGGCCTTGTGGTCTCCACCCTTCTCACCCTCTTCTACATTCCTCTTCTCTACAGCCTATTTCACGACGCCAGGGAAAGATTAATGCGTTTGCGTGAACGCTTGGCTACTGGTGCAAGGGCCTTTCGTACCGGAAGCCAAAGTGCAGAGCGAGTTTAACCCAAAAACCGGAATAGGGAGGTAGCTAAGATGAAGATATCCCAAGAGATACTGGAGCAGGCCTTCTACTTTCACGGCCACAAGTGTCCTGCAATGCCCCTGGGGCTCAGGGCGGCCATGAAGGCCATGGATGTGTTGGAGGTGAAGAGGTCACAGGACAAGGAGCTCTTCGTGATCTCAGAGACAGGCAAGGGCCATGCCGCAGGTTGCTTCTTGGACGGAATCATGTTTGCCACAGGGTGCACCTACGGCAAGTCCAACATAGAGAAGCGCTACTGGAATAAAATGGCCTTCACCCTCATTGACACCCAGAGAGAGAGGGCTGTGAGGGTTTCACTCAAACCCGAGTTCTTCGCAAAGGCCTTAAAGTCACCCTTTGTGGAGCAGAGAAAACAGGGGGTACCACCCCAGGACATTCCTTTTGAGGTCCTTAAACCTCTGTTGGACAACATACTCTCCATGCCCTGGGAACAGTTCATGGAGATAAGCGATGTGTTCAAGTATCCATTTGAGAAAACTAAAGGATGTTTCACCGCTTTCCCCTGCATAAAGTGTGGTGAGTTGGTCTTTGAGAATGCACTCAGGGTTAAAGACGGAAAGCCCATCTGCATCCCCTGCTCAGGCTACAAGGTCTGTGAGTGTCACGGCATGTGAGCATGATTGTTTGACAGTAGGAGGTAAACTAATATGCCTCTAACAGGTGAGCGGGAGACAGGAGGTGAACCAGGTGAAAGACTTCAAAGATACGGTGTGCTACTGCGCTGGAATCACAAAAGGAGATATCTTCAGAGCCGTGATGCTTGGTGCCAGGAGTATTCAGGACGTGCGTGCCTTGACCGGCAAGCTGGAAGAAGGCCATTGCGAAACGAAGAATCCCAGCGGAATCTGCTGTCATCCCGAGTTCCAGAGAGAGATAGAGGAGTCCCTAAGGATTCTCCAGCTGATGGAGAGGGGCCTCAGGGGCTATTCCTGAAGCTGCTGAGGGTGCAGTTGCACCCTTTAAGCTCTGTGATGGAGGCCTAAAGATGCATCTCACCTTAGTCGCACCTCTGCTATTTCTGGCGATCTCCTTTGTCTTCTCCATGCTGGGCATGGGAGGCAGCCAGCTCTACATTCCCATTCTCTACTGGCTGGGGATGAGCTTCAAGAACGAGGCCATCCCCCTGGGCCTTCTACTCAATGTGGTGACCTCAGCCTCTGCCGCCGTCACCTACTACCGACACGGGCTAATCAGGGTGCGTCTCGCTATTCCCTTTGCACTCACCATGATAGTCTGTGCCCCCCTTGGAGCCTTCATAAACTTTCAGGTATCCACCAAGCTGGTGATTCTGGTCTTTGCGTTGTTCACCCTTGCCGGCTCCATTCTGGCCGCCACAAACTGGAAGCCCAAAAAGAAGGTTGAGTCTAAGAAGGCAGAGCTTATACTGGGTATAACCGCAGGCTCCATTTTGGGACTTGTGGTGGGGTTTGCTGGCAGGGGAGGAGGTGCCATGGTGGTACCCATACTGCTCATGTCGGGGTTAGAGGCCAAGGCTGCTGCAGCCACATCCTCCTTCATAGTGACCTGCGCAGCAATATCCGGTTTATTGGGGCATCTTCCCAAGGCCCACTTCCACCCTCTGCTCACAGTGGCCACCATTGCCGCAGTTGTGGTTGGCTCTCAGGCAGGATCCCGTCTCATGGCCGGCAAGATGAAACCCAAAGGTGTGCGTTACGTCTTCGCTGGGGTGCTCTTCTTGGTGGCAGTGCTGCTCTTGAAGGATGTGTTCCGCTAAACGCTGCATAGTTGCCCTCTGCTTTCTATGGCTGGTGTTCACCTCCCTTACCGGATGGTGTGGTAAGAGGGTGTTCACCAGCGCCACCCGTCTGCGCTACGAGTTCCAGAACAATTTCAACCAGAAGTACTACGGAAGCAAGCCGCCCTTTGGCAAGAAGAACAACGGGTTTCTGTTGGGCAGGTTCAGGCTTGGGGCAGACTGGTTCCCCTCCAACACCCTCCACCTGGCACTGTGGGTACAGGAGTCAAGGGCATGGGACTGGGCCATGCCCGACAGGGTCTTCTACAAACGCAATTTAGACACATACAACAACCCGGAGAAGGACTACGCAGAGCTCTACACCACCTATATTGAGATTAAACGCATCTTCAATCTGCCCCTTGCCCTGAAAGCAGGACGCCAAAGAATAGCCTACGGAGACCATAGGGTTTTCGGCCCTGGGCAGTGGGGTAATTCGGGAAGGTACATCTGGGACGCGGTAAAGTTCAGGGTTGGTGGGAAGAAAGCCTTTGTTGACCTCTTCTACGGCAGAAACATGCTTCACCATGTGCACAGGTTCTCTTTGAAGCACAGGCACGACAAGAGCACCCTTGCTGCATACGGCCATATCCAGCTTGCTCCGTCTAAAGGCATAAGCACCACCTTAGAGCCCTTTCTCTTCACCAAGTGGGATAGACACGACAGGTTTAAGGGTGAGCTGGGAGGCAGGGGAAAGCTGTTGCTCACCTACGGAGGGTTACACTGGACAGGCCGTTGGGGCGTGTTTGACTGGAACCACACGTGGATAGGGACGTGGGGGAAGAGAGGCCCCGATCCGGTTACGGCCTATGCCTACCATGTGGAGGGAGGGGTGATTCCTCCCATTCCGGTAAAGACTAGGCTATACTTGGCTTACAGTTACGCCTCAGGGGACAAGAACCCTAAGGACAACAGATGCAACCGCTTTGACGGAGCCTTTGGCTCTGTGGACAAGGCCTATGGACGAATGAACCTCTTCAAGTGGTCAAACCTTGAGGATACTGAAGGCGGTGTTGAGCTTTGGCCTATCAGCGGCCTTCACCTGAAGGCAGAGTACCACCACTTCCGCCTGGCCCAGAGCAGGGATGGCTGGTCCCACAACCCTGCCCTGTACCGGGACCGAAGCGGAGCCTCGGGCAAGGAGATGGGCCACGAGTTTGACTTAGTGGCAGAGTGGAAGCTCTCGCCATCACAGGAGGTAGAAACAGGCTACGGCCACTTCTGGCCCGGGGAGTTTGTGAAGAGAGAGGCCTCTTCGTCACAGGCCAACTGGTTCTTTCTGCAGTACCGGCTCACATTAAGAAGCGTTTTGTAAAGCTTTAAGTAGCTTTAGCCATTTACCATCTGGAAATTTGGGGAATCGCAAAAAGGTTGGACAAAACTCCGCTCACTTCCTAAGTCTTTTGATCCTCTCCATCCTGCTTACCACCTCCTTCACCCTCAAGGCGAAGTTGGTGCCCGCAATAACCACCTCCCCAGTGGCAATAACCTTGTCTCCAATCAAAAGCTCTACGGGTTCGTCTTCTGCTTTATTCAGCTCAATCACAGAGCCCGGGCCAAGCTTTAAGATCTCTTTTATTGGCATCTCTGCTTTGCCAAGGCTGACGATAGCCGGCAGTTTTATATCTAAGATGAGCTCCATCTTCTCCTGGCTCACCTTAAAGTAGTCCTTCTCTACCGGCACACCTGTTACAGCAGCTGCCTCCTCTCCCTCTGCTGTTCCCGCCGGAACGGCCTTCCCCTCGGTAGAAGTTACCGTGGCTTCAGGGGCTTCAAGAGAATCCATCCAGTCAACTGCATCCTGGTCAAAGAGAAAGAAGAATGGATATTTGCCTTCTCCAACCTCTAAGGTGGCTGGCAGGGTGTAAACAAAAGGCAGCTCTTTTGCTTGAGCGACGCTTTCAAGAGGATTTATCTCGGGCTGTGAGAAGTCCACGGGTTCGCCTACGTTCTTGCCGTAAGAGAGCCTTAGCCTACCCCACAGCTGGTTCATTAGCTCTCCAAAAGCGTCTTTTGAATCGTCATCAAGCTCTGCAACCTCATCTCCCATAATTTTGCCCACAAATCCCAGCACTGAAGGCTCAGGCCAGAGTGAGGAGAGATTACCGCTACCCCCTTTAATTACTGAGATTCCCGACTCATAGTACCTTGGCACAGACTCATCCAACTCAAGTTCCTCAAGAGGCTTTAACTCGGTGTCCTCCAGTGTAACCCTTCCAGGCTCCATGAAGAACCCCGAAACCACCTCTGCCAAGGTTTCTACGTTCTCTATAAAATTCTTGGGAACTCCTCTGGGTTCGGCCACTTTACTCCTCCTCTTCTTCGTGGTGCTCCAACACCATCACCTCTTCTACCT
>JALWSI010000149.1 GCA_027080315.1 bacterium
GGAAAGTGAAGGCCATGGCCGAGATAGAGATTGGCCATGGCCTTTTGATTAAAGGCTTGAAGATAGTTGAGGCCAAAAATGGGGGGATTTTCGTAGGGTATCCTTCTCGCAGAGGAAGGGATGGAGTTTATCGTGAGATAGTTCAACCTGTTAGCCGTGAGGCGGAATCTGCCATACGGCAGGCTGTTATTGAGGCATACAAAAGGAGCATTGAAAAAAGTTGAGAATAACCCTTGACCTTTGGCCTAAAAAGATGGAGATGATGGGCCCTTGGAAGTGGCGGTTAGTAGAATCATAAGAGAGCCAGGAGGACGAGAGACGGGGTCTGAATGTGAGATAGTGGTTGCCACCCACGGTGGCTTCTGCTTCGGGGTTAAGAGGGCCGTTGATATAGCCTTCAAGGCCGTTCAAAAGAGTGATTCCCAACCTATGTTTACGCTGGGTCCCCTTATTCACAATCCCCAGGTGGTGGAACAGCTTGAATCTGAAGGCATAAAGGTGATTGATTCACTGGAAGAGCTGAACGGTGGAAAAGAGAAGCCGGTGGTGATAATACGCTCCCATGGAGTGCCTAAGAACACCTTGAGGGAAGCGGAGGAGAGGGGAATAGAGATCCTTGATGCCACATGTCCCTTCGTCAAGAGGGCCCAGAGCATAGTGGAGAGACTGGCTGAAGAGGGCTATCTGATCCTTGTTCTTGGAGATGAGTTTCACCCTGAGGTTCAAGCCTTGCTCAGTTATGGGGATGGGAAGGCTGTGATCTGGGACGGCACCCCTGTGTCTTCTGATGCCGAAAAGGTTGCCATGGTATCCCAAACCACCCAGCCTTTAGAAAACCTAAAAAGTGCTGCTAAGGATGTGGTGAACACGCTTTCCCGGGATCTTGCGGAATTCAGGGTCTTCAACACCATATGCGAGTCAACTACCACCAGGCAGAACGAATGTGCAAATCTTGCTAAAAAGGCTGACCTTATGATTGTGGTGGGAGGTAGCAACAGCGCCAACACAGGTCGTCTTGCAGAGATAGCAAGGTCTATTCAAATAAGAACCTATCAAATTGAGACGGAAGACCAGGTTGATCCATCCTGGTTTGAAGGTATAAAACGCGTAGCCGTCACCGCAGGGGCATCTACCCCTGACTGGATCATAAATAGAGTGGTGGCGCGGATCGCAGAAAAAACAGGAGGTAGTATCAGGTATGGAGCCGGAAACTGAGAAAATGGAAACAATCTCAAAATCTAAGGAGGACATGGCCTCTCTCTACGAGCACACCATGAGAGAGCTCTCGCCGGGAGAGATTGTGACAGGCGTGGTGGTAAGCATAGGCGAGGGCGGAGTTATGGTGGACGTAGGGGGCAAGGTTGAAGGGGTCGTGCCTCTTTCTGAATTTGGGGAGGACGGCTCAGCCGAGCTACCTGCCGTTGGAGACGAGCTTGAGGTGTACGTGAAGGGCCTTTCAATGGGTGGAGAAGAGGGAATCTACCTTTCTCACCGGGAGGCCAAGAGAAGGAAGGTTTGGGGCACTCTCAAGGAGTCTTACCAGAATGGGGTTCCCATAAAAGGGATGATAAAAGAGAGAATCAAAGGTGGATTCAAGGTGGATATTGGTATTCCCGCCTTTCTACCTCTTTCTCAGGCCAGTGATCGCACAAGCTTCAATCCTGACTCTTTGGTGGGCAAAGAGTTTGAGATGAAGATCATTGACCTTAACGAGCGCAACCACAACGTGATTCTCTCAAGGCGGGTGCTTCTGGAGGAAGAGAGAAAGAGAAAAGAGGACGAGTTCTGGAACAACATTCACGAGGGAGACATCGTTGAGGGAACGGTTAAGACCATAACCAATTACGGAGCCTTTGTCTCTCTTGGGGGGTTTGATGGTCTTTTGCATGCAGTTGATATGTCGTGGAAGAGGGTTAAGCATCCTTCCTCTGTGGTTTCAAAAGGAGATAAGATAAAGGTTAAGGTGCTCTCCCTTGACAGAGAGAAGAAGAGGGTCTCTCTGGGAATGAAGCAGCTCACCGAAGACCCCTGGGAGAGGGTTGAAGAGAAGTATCCTGAGGGCAGCAGGGTGAAAGGCGTTGTTACGGGTATATCCGATTACGGCGTCTTTGTTGAGCTTGAAGATGGGGTTGAGGGGTTGATCCACATATCTGAGTTGAGCTGGGGCAGACGGCCCAAGCCCCCTGCCCAGATGTTTAAGGAAGGGGACGAGGTAGAGTGCGTTGTTTATAAGATTGAGAAGGACGACAGACGTATATCCCTGAGTCTCAAGAGGTTAGCCCCCGATCCTTGGGAGAACATCCATGAGAAGTATCCAGAGGGGTCCATAGTTGAGGCCAAAGTCCTCAGGGTTTTCCAAGACAGGGCCATTCTTGAGATAGAAGAAGGGGTTGAGGCCATTCTCAAGATAGACGACCTTAGCTGGGTGCGTAAGCCAAGACACACTGGCGAGATGGTGAAAGAGGGAGAGAACGTAAGGGTTAAGGTACTCTCTATCCCTGAGGAGCGTAGGCGCCTTAAAGTGGGCCTCAAGCAGGTGGTGCCTGATCCTTGGCTTGAGTTCTTGGATGAGTACAAAGAGGGAGACAGCGTCACAGGGCGTATCAGCAGCATAACCGACTTTGGAGCCTTCTTGCAGATAAAAGAAGGGGTTGAGGGATTGATTCACATATCCCAGCTTGACGATAGAAAGGTTGAGAGCCCCAGGGATGTGGTGAAAGAGGGTGAAGAGGTTACCGCCAAGATTCTCAAGATAGACAGGGAGAACCGTCGTATCTCCCTCAGCCTGAAAGAGCAGAAGAAGGTTGAAGAGCAGAAAGAGGCCAATTCTTTCATGGAGACCCAGGGAGACAGCCTGCTCAAGCTGGGAGAGCTTCTTGGCAAGGTTATGAAGAAGGGGTAAAGCCATTTATACGCCAGTGGATCGGCTTAGAAGGTGAAAAGCAGGTTCTTAAGAGGGCTCCTGGCCTTTTTGGTGCTTAGCTTGGCCTTGAGTGCGGTGGATTACGCATGGCTGCTTCGCACCGGGAAGCTGGGTAGGGGCAAGGCCATAGGTCTCATAACCCTGAAAGGGGTTATAGACGACGAGAAGGGAGAAGAGGTGGTCTCCCTTCTTGAACAGGGCAGAAAAGACGGCAGGATAGGAGCCATTCTCTTGAGAATAGAGAGCCCTGGGGGAATGGTGGCTCCATCCCAAGAGATCTACCAAGAGATTCTTAAAGTGAGATCAAGCGGCAAAAAGGTGGTTGCCTCTATTGGCAGCGTTGGAGCCTCTGGAGGATATTATGCTGCCTCTGCATGTGACAAGATATTTGCTAACGGTGGCACCCTTACTGGCTCTATCGGAGTGATATTCAGTTTTTCTAACCTCCAAGAGCTTATGAAGAAGGTGGGGGTGAAGCAGATTGTCTTAAAGAGCGGCAAGTTTAAGGACGTAGGATCTCCCTTCAGAGAGTTGACACCCGATGATAAGAAGCTGATTCAAAGTATGATTGACGACATCTACAACCAGTTTGTAGAGGACGTGGCCAAGCAGAGAAAGCTGCCGGTTGAGAAGGTGAAAGAGTACGCCGACGGAAGGGTGATGACAGGACGACAGGCGTTAAAGGCCGGTCTGATTGATGGACTTAAAGGAGAAGTTGAGGTTATATCGTATCTCTCTAAGGAGCTTGGAGTTACTGGAGAGGCGAGGGTGATACGTTTGAGGAAAGAGGTGGCCTTCTGGGACAGGCTTTCTCAGGTTAGGGGAGAATTGCAGCAGTTTGCAGAGGCCATTAAAGATGCCACTAAATTGACGAGAGTTGAGGAGGTTAAGGTGCAATGACTAAAGCTGGTTTGGTTTCAATGCTGTCTAAATCCATGAACATTCCCAAGCAGGATGCAAAGGTGATCGTGAACACGATTTTCAACTCCATCTCAGATGCTCTTGCAAAGGGCGAGAAGGTTGAGCTTAGAGGGTTTGGCAGCTTCAGAATGAAGGAGCGTTCTGCAAGAACCGGCAGGAATCCCCGTACAGGTGAAGAGGTGCATGTTCCCAAGAAATGGATCCCCCACTTCAAGGCTGGAAAGACCCTTAGAGAGGCCATAAACGATAAAGAATGAAGCTGGGCAGGCTCTTTTCTGAAAGCAAGGGTGAGTTCTGGGGGGTAGTTGAGAAGGATAGCGTTCTTGTATGCAAAGAGAGTTGGTTTCCCACTGGTAAGGTAGAACTGGTGGGTGAGGAGCTGCCCCTGTCAGAGGTTAGGATACTTTCACCGGTGCTGCCTGGTAAGATAGTGGCCATTGCTCTTAACTATCGCTCTCATGCAAAAGAGATGGGAAAGCCACTTCCTGATGAGCCCCTCTTTTTCTTGAAGCCCTCTACCGCGGTGATAGGCTATGGAGACACCATAGTTATGCCCCCTATGTCCCAGCGAGTTGACTACGAGGGAGAGCTTGCCCTGGTGATCTCCAAGAAGGCCAAGAATCTCTCAGAGAGAGAGGCTCTGAGCTATGTGCTGGGATACACTTGCATGAACGATGTTACCGCAAGGGATCTGCAGAAGAAGGATGGGCTTTTCTGCAGGGCCAAGGGCTTTGACACCTTTGCCCCTTTAGGTCCCTGGATAGAGACAGAATTGGATCCTTCTTCTGTTGAGGTCACCACAAAGGTGAATGGAGAGGTTAGGCAGAAGGGTAACACCTCTGACCTCATCTTTGGGGTTAGCAAGCTCATAAGCTTCATTTCTCAAGTTATGACCTTAGAACCTGGAGATGTGATCTCTACCGGCACCCCCTCGGGTATATCTCCGTTGTCCCACGGCGATACCGTGGAGGTCACCGTTGAAGGAGTAGGAACCTTAAAGAATATTGCGAGAAAGGCATGAAGAAGACTCTTGCCTCTTTTTTGGCTATTCTGCTGATAGTAGGGATA
>JALWSI010000150.1 GCA_027080315.1 bacterium
AAGAGGAGATGGATGTCTGGAAACAGGTGGAAGATGGAATAAACAAACTCAAATCTCCTCAAGGTAATGTGGTGATCAACAAGATCTCTGGCACCATAATGGTTACGGACAAAGTTGAGAATGTTGAACTCATAGAGAAGTTCCTCAGTACGGTGAAGAGTTCCTTAGAGAAGCAGATTCTTATTGAAGCCAAAATCCTTGAGGTCACCTTATCTTCAGGTAGCATAATGGGGATAGACTGGAGCCATGTCTTTGATGGCAGGCATCTCTTTGGAAAGATGATGTCTAACAGCCAGGTGACTTTGGGACAGGCTTTGGCTCCTGACATAAGCAGTGGGCTCAAGGTGATGATCACCAGTGACACCTTTGATGCCATTCTCGCGGCCCTTGCCACGCAGGGGAACATCAAGGTTCTCTCCAGTCCAAGGGTCTCCATAATGAATGGACAGAACGCGTTGATTAGCGTGGGGGATGAGATTCCCTATATTGATATTTCTGACGTTGAGAGAGATACCGAAACCAATACCGTGACCGTTGACTATGAGGTTAAGCGGGTACACATTGGGGTTCTCATGGGAGTTACTCCGTTTATCAACAAGCAGAACCAGATAGTTATGCGCATTGTTCCCATAATAACCCATCTGTTAGGTGAAAAGGACCTCCAGCTTCCAGACGGAGGGACCTTCCCCAATCCGGTGATAGACGTACGTCAGATGACCACTGTTGTAAGGGTGAATAACGGCGAGACCCTGGTTTTGGGAGGTTTGATCACAGACAAGGGGAGCATAAGAAAAGAGAAGGTGCCCTTTGTGGGAGATGTTCCTGGAGCTGGGGCGTTGTTCACCAAACGCCTTACAAACGAGAAGAGGACGGAACTGGTTATTCTTCTCACTCCCCACATTTTGTAAAGCATGCCCCTTTATAACTACGTTGCAATCACCCCTGAGGGTCAAAAGCGCAAGGGATGGGATTACGCTGTTGACGTTGCCGATTTAGAGGCGAGGCTTAGCCGTGAAGGGCTTCTGCTTTTAAGGGCCAGCAGAAGCCGATTTAAGGAGCTATCTGCCAGGATAAAGAGGAGGGACATTATCACCTTTGCCCACGATCTTTCCCGGGCTTTAGATGCTGGGGTTCCCCTTGCAACTGCACTTGAGACCTTGGAAGAGGGATGGGGCGGTAAGCAGTTCACCATGGTTTTGAGGGATCTGAGGCGGCGTATTGAGGCGGGCGATTCCTTTGCCAAGGCCTTGTCTGCTCATCCCAAAATATTCTCCAACTACATGGTGGGAGCCGTTAAGGCCGGTGAGACCAGCGGTAACCTGCCATACGTTCTCATGAACATAGCTCAGACCCTTGAACGCATAGAGGAGCTTGAGAGTACCGTTAAACATGCACTTATCTATCCCTCTTTTGTGCTTGCTGCTCTATTTGTGGTTATTGGTATATACCTTTTCTTTGTGGTACCCCGATTTGTGGAAGCTTTGAAAAGCGCCGAATTTCCAATTCCTTCTTACATGCAGTTTGCCTACGACTTATCAATCGCTTTAAGGGCCAGGTGGTACATCTTCCCCGCTGGTATTCTGCTGCTCTTTGTGCTTGTGATTCTTGTAAAGAAGAATCCTAAGGCCAAGCTCTTGAAAGACAAAATCGTTTTGAGGCTTCCTCTGCTAAAGCGGGTAACCGTAAAGTACTATTTTGCAAGGTTTGCTTCTTTCATGGGACTTCTTCTTAATGCGGGACTTGATATGATACGCTCGCTTTCAGTTATGCAGGAGGTGGTTGGGAACTCTGAGATTGCCCAGAGGATCTCAAAGGTTCAGTACTATGTTGAGTCTGGAGAGACTCTCTCTGATGCCATGACAGAGGTGGGTTTTGATCCCCTGACCTTGAGGATGATTAAGACGGGAGAGATGACGGGAAACCTGGCGGAGGAGTTCCAGAAGGTGGCAGAGTTCTTCTACAACGATGTTGATCGCTTGCTGAAGAAACTGCTCGCAATCTTTGAACCACTCGTGATCATATTCATAGGTATCTTCGTAGGGGGCATCGTGGCTTCCCTTTTCTCGTCTCTCTACAATGTGTTGGGCAAGATTCACTAAACAAGGAGAGTGTTTATGAGTAAGACGGTTTTTATTCATACTCCCCATTATCACCAGTTTGATTTTGGTAGAGACCATCCTTTGCGTATGTATAGGCTTAAACTCACTGTAGATTTGATGAAAGCCCTTGGGTTCTATCCTTCAGAGGTTATTGAGCCTCTTCTTGCACAAAGGGAGTTGCTACTCTCTTTTCATTCTGCAGCGTACCTTGATGCCCTTGAGAAAGCAGAAGAGGAAGGAACGCCTTGCCTTGAGATGGGGATAGGCACGCCAGATTGCCCTGTGTTCAAAGGGTGCTACACCCTGCCACGGCTGAACGCTGACGGAACCTGCAAGGCTGTTGAGATGGCCCTTGAGAATAGCTGCTGGGCCTTTCACATGGGAGGGGGTATGCACCATGCCCATTCTGATCGGGCTTCGGGTTTCTGCTACCTCAACGATCCTGTCTTGGGCATAAAAAGGGCTGTTGGTAGAGATGCCAAGGTTCTATATCTGGATATAGACGCCCATCACGGAGACGGGGTACAAGAGGCCTTTTACAATACAGGTCAGGTGTTGACCTTCTCTATCCACCAGTACAGTTCTGGGTTCTTTCCGGGAACCGGAAGCGTGGAAGAGGTGGGAGAAGGTGAGGGCAGAGGATTCTCCATCAACCTTCCCCTGCCCCCACACACCGAGGATGAGACCTACTGGTGGGCCTACAGAGAGCTTTTCCCCCTTGTGCTTGAGAGATTCAATCCAGACCTCCTCTTCGTTCAGTTCGGGGTTGATGCTCACAGGGATGATCCGCTGGCCTCGCTCTATCTGTCCACTTACCTCTACGAGAGGGTGATAAGGGATATTGTGGATAGATGGTCTGGTCCCATGGTGATTGTAGGTGGTGGTGGCTACGACATGGTGAATGTGGCCAGGATATGGACCATTGTTTGGGGAGTTATGAACGATTTTGAACTTCCCGAGCTTTTGCCGGATTCTTTTCTGCGCATATCCACCATGAGTGGATACGATGGTCCCCACCTCCACGACATTCCCGGGTGGTCAGGAGAGGAAGTTGATTCTAAGGTGAAGGAGGTAGTGAACTACTTGGTTAAAGCACATCCATTCTTTTCTTAAAAAGCTATCTGGGATGGGGAATAAAGGGGCCTGAAGGTCCTCCTGGGGGAAGGGGAATGGCGGCGCCTATATCAAAAGTTACAATTGCTTGGGCGGTGTCTTTCTCTGTGCCAAGGTAGAACACGAGGTTGCCCTTGGTTCCTTTTGGCAAACCGTTGGGAAAGTCGAATACTAAAACTGCCGATGTATCGCCAATATTTGACTCGTTGGCGTTGAATAGAGAGAAGAGAGGTAAAGTAACGTCTGTATCTTCCATGTTAGTGTCGCCTATTGTGCCTGAATAGACAAACTTCACCAACTTTATGGAGGAAAGGCCATCTGGATAGTTCAAACTATATGTAAGGGAGAAAGGATTCTCCAAAGTGACCGTTGTGGGGGATACAGTTACGGATAGCCCTGGAGATGGCGCAGGGGGTTGAGGTTCTGGTGATGGGCCAGGAGTGGGAGATGATCCGCCTGCTGAAAGATCAAAGTTGGCACCGGAGATCTCGTCTCCTGCATTGATTTCTAAGGTTTCTCCATCATTATAGGTGCGCTGGGTATAGAAATCAAAGTGCCTGTATTGGCTTGCGCTGTAAGAGGTTTCAGAGACAGGAATGGGCAGAAGCTCAAGCAGGTACTCTCCCGGAGGAATTCCCTTTATTGAATACTCGCCGCCGGTGATGGTCTCCATACCAGAGAAGGCAGAAACAACCTTGTGGTTGGTCTTGGCGTCTAAGAGAACCACATTGGCTCCAAAGAGCCCTCTGGTTCCTGCTGTGACCTTTCCCGTGACGGTGCCGTACTCTTCGTCAAAGGATGTGTCGGGATAGACACACGAGATCCCTGCCTTGTCGTCGGTCTCCAAGGTGCTTTCGCCTCCTGCAAAGTAGGGATAAAGGGAGGGCTGCAACTCAGGAGGCTCATTTAAGGTACTATGGTCAAGCCCCAAGGCGTGGCCCATCTCGTGGGTGAGCAAGGCTTGCAACATGGTGGTGCCGTCGGCATTTTGACGTGAAAGGTCCCACTCTGCGTCGTTCAGGATTATATCAGCATCCTGGATAGTACCATCGTTGTTGAAGGAGACATAAGTAACTCCAAGAATCCCGCTGTTGGGCGGGATTACCCTGTTTGTGTTGTCAAAGTAGAGCACATTTATTCCGTCTGCCCTGTTGGTGATGGCGCTGGGTAGCGCATTGGTGGTGCCTACAAATTCAACAGTTACTGTGGCTGAGGAGACCGATGACCAGGTCTTTGCCACAGCGTCTGCTATCTTCTGGAGCGTGGCAAAGTCCACATCGTGGCAACCTTGGGTGTTTAGATAGAATTTCACATGCTGGTCTGCCCAATGGGTCATTATGAGATGACCCATGTTGTTTGCCAAGATGTGGGAGTAACCATGGGCCTTAAAGGGCAACAAAGAAAGAACGCTCAAAATAATAAGTAGATTAAGCCATCTATGATTTTTTATTCCCTTCATTGGCTGGTTTCCTCTACAGCCTTCAATACCTTGCTTCTCACCATGCTTAGAGGAAGCCATTTACCCTTTTCGGTCTCTACCATCTCGTTGCCAGAACGGTCTTTAACTATCCTCTTCATCCCCTTCCAGTATCCTATGGGGAAGTAGGATCCATTCCATTTGCCGAGGAAGAGAAGCATGCTTTCACCCACTTTAGGAGCTGCGTTTGTTACGCCGGGCACATACAGGTTGTACT
>JALWSI010000151.1 GCA_027080315.1 bacterium
GCCAAATAGAAGAAGGGAGAGGGTGAGAAAAAGCACTCCAAGGGCCGAAAACACCTTGAAGGGCTCGTAGAGGAGATAGACCCGCAGAATGGTGAGGCTCTGGTTCACCACAAACCGCCACATGCTTTTGAATAACCGGGACTCTCTCAAAGCGGGATTGGGGATTATCTCTATTGTAGCTATGGGGAGGCGCTTTTTGGAGAGCTGTATGATGGTGTCTAAAGTGTATGAAAACTCCGAGCAACTGGTGATCCTCAGCATGGCCTCACGGGAGAATGCCCTGAAGCCACTGGTGGGGTCCTTCACCTTCAGCCCGGTTAAGGCATTCACCACAGATGCCCCTAAACCGTATAGCATCCTTTTGAGGGCTGGGACCCTGTGGGGATTGTCAACATCACGTTCCCCGATAACCATGTGGGCCTTATTTTTCAGAATGGGGTCCACCAGTGCGGGGATCATATCTGCTGGGTACTGGTTGTCACCATCGGTGTTCACTAGAATGTCGGCACCCAGCTCAAGAGAGTATTCCACACCTGCTATGAAGGTGAGAGCGAGCCCTTGGTGGGGCAGGTCTAAAACATGGTGAACCCCAAGCTTTCTTGCCACCTCTGAGGTGTTATCTGTGCTTCCGTCGTTCACCACCAAAAACTCCACTTTATCAACCCCGGGCACGGAAGTGGGAAGCTCCCTTACAGTAACAGGGAGGGTTTCCGCCTCGTTGTAGCAGGGGATCTGGATTATCAGCTTCATCTGCTGCACACCTTTCTGATAACTAAATAGCTTCCGCCACCGAGAATTATGGATAGCACATTGGCATACATATTAGCCAGTATCCCGCTGGTTATGGCAACATCCTTACCAACTCCCAAAAGAACCAACACTCCCGCCCAGCTTGCGTCCACCGTTCCAACCCCTCCGATGCCGTTCACAGGCAAAGAGAAGACGATGCTTGACGAGAGAGCCGCGGTGCCTGCCTGAAATATCCCCACCGAGGAGGTGAGGCTTCGGGTAACACAATAGAAGAAAAGTATGTTTAGCCCCCATCTGAAAAGGGAGACACCGTAGATGGAAAACAGGCTACCGGGAGAGCCAAAGGCCGCCAGCCCCTCAACGAACCTCGTGAGGTGGGCAGAAGAGAGCCTTAACTGGGTTCTGGATAAAAAGAGTATCACCCCAATTGGAAGAAGTGAGAGAACCACCAGAATCCATTTGTTGATTCCCACCACTCCGCCCACAAAAAAGGATCCAAGGGTCATAAGGGCAGAGAGGTCAATCAAACGGATACCCACCAGCACAGAGGTACCCTCCACCAGGCTCGTCTCACCGCACCTTTTGAGTAGGATAGGGAGAGAGAGCTCTCCCAGCTTCACAGGAAGCAGCCGAACCAGACACATGTAGGTAGAGAAGATGAAGAAGGAGATTCTGTAAGGCAGTTTGGCGGCTATGGATACCCTTAACCCCCTAAGCATGTAATCAAAGGAGTACACCATAGCCGCAACGAACAACCAGAACACCTGGGCCCGCTGGATAAGCCCAAAGAGGCGTGCAGGGCGAACATTGAGAAGAAGAAGCCCAAAAAGCGCCAGGGATACGAGAATTGATACCGCTATTTTAAGTGTGGGAATGCCGCCCCTGTGAGTTTCATTATTCACTTCTCTATTCCAGGCCGGGCCATAACCCCCTTCTGGTAGTAGTGTTTAACCTCCCTCATCTCTGTAACCAGATCGGCAGCGTCAATAATCTCTTCTGGGGCGTACCTGCCGGTGATGATAAGCTCCTTATCCTTGGGCTTATTCTTGATGATCTCAAGAACATCGTTCTTGCTAAGAAGCCCCAAATACATAGCCACATTGGCCTCTTCCATGATCACTATCTTGTAATCTTCTTCAAAGAGGGCCCTCTTCACTTTGTTGAGGCCCTCTTTGGCCAGTTGATAGTCCTCTTCGCTGATCTGGCCTGTCTTCACAAATTTGGGGGTACCAAACTGTTCCACGGTAACAAGATCACCCAGTCTCTCCTTTATTGCGTGCAGCTCCCCGTAGTCTTGCCCTTTGAGAAACTGTGCAATGTAAACCTTCATGCCGTGGGCAACCGCCCTTAAGGTGACTCCAAGCGCCGCCGTGGTCTTTCCTTTCCCATTGCCTGTGTAAACCTGAACATAACCCTGATCAAAGGTCTCCTTCTTAAACTCAGCCATGCTCCTCTCCTCCTTTCTTCTTTCTCTCAGGATAACAGAGAAAAGGTGATAGGTTAACCCTTGAGGGAGCAGAGAGGCTATGGAGGAATACCGCTATGACCTCATTTTTCATCTTGACCCCTCACCTCACCTCTTGGTAGAGAACCACCACCTTATCTGGGCAGGGGGAAGTTTAAAAAGTGTTAGAGGCTCTTTCTTCCAAGATCCAAGGCATCCTGGGAAAGGTAGGCAAACGTAATCGGCTTACCGAGAAGGATGTAGAAGAGGCGCTGCGAGAGATCCGCATAGCCCTGCTGGAAGCCGACGTGAACCTGCAGGTTGTCCGGCAGTTCGTGGATCAGGTGCGCCAACGCCTTGTAGGAGCCCAGGTTAGTGGAGGGCTCACTCCCACCCAAGAGGTGATAAAGAGCGTGGCAGCCCAGCTTCAAGAGATGCTGGGTGAAGAGTCAAAGGGAATAGAGTTCTCATCCACCCCTCCCACCATAATCATGATGGTGGGGCTTCAGGGATCAGGAAAGACCACCACAGCGGCAAAGCTCGCCAAGCTATTAAAGAACAAGGGCAAAAGCCCCCTATTGGTGGCTGCAGATGTGTACAGACCCGCGGCAATTGAGCAGTTGAAGCAGCTTGGCAACTCAATTGGGGTGCCTGTGGTCTCAGGGGACGAGAAACACCCGGTGGAGATCGCCCGTGAAGCCATTAAGGAGGCAAAGAGCAAGCTGAGAGATGTGGTGCTCATTGACACCGCGGGAAGGCTCCACATTGATGAGCCCCTCATGGAAGAGCTCACCAAGATCAAAAAAGCCGTAGCACCCCACGAGATATTCTTCGTGGCCGACGCCATGGCAGGCCAGGACGTGGCCAATGTGGCAAAGAGCTTTGACGATCGCATAGGCATCACTGGGGTGGTGCTCACAAAGATGGACGGCGACGCCAGAGGCGGTGCCGCCCTCTCAATAAAAGGCATAACCGGCAAGAACATAAAGTTCGTGGGCGTAGGGGAGAAGATTGACCAGATAGAGCCCTTCTACCCCGACAGGCTGGCCTCAAGAATACTGGGCATGGGAGACATGCTCAGCCTTATTGAGAAGGCCGAGCAGGCCTTTGATGCCCAAGAAGCAGAAAAGATGCAGAAGCGTATGCTTGAGGGCACCATCACCCTGGAGGATCTGAGAAAGCAGATTGAGGGGCTTCGCAAGATGGGCTCTATGGAAAACATATTAGAGATGATCCCCGGCATGGGGAACATGAAGTCTGCCCTGAGCAACGCCCAGTTCAACGAGAAAGAGCTTGCCCACATGGAGGCGGTGATTCTCTCTATGACGCCCCAGGAGAGAATGAAGCCCTCCATAATCACCGGCAGCAGAAAGAGGAGAATCGCCAAAGGCTCGGGCACTTCCGTGCAGATGGTGAATAGGGTATTGAAACAACATGCCCAGATGGTAAAGATGATGAAGGGATTGAAGAAGGGGAAGCGAGGCAAGAAGAAGGGCCTTATGAAGGGACTCCCCTTCGGAGACGATCTTATGAGCATGTTTGGAGGATAAGAGAAGAGTAAAGGGAGGTGAAAAGGCATTGGTTAAGATCAGATTGATGAGGATGGGTGCCAAAAAGAGACCCTTCTACAGGGTGGTGGTCACCGACAGCAGAGAGAAGAGATCTGGAAAGACCTTGGAGATTCTGGGTTACTACAACCCCATAATGGAACCTGCAGAGATCAAGGTTGACCTGGAAAGGGCAAGAGAGTGGCTGTCAAAGGGTGCCCAGCCTACTCCCCAGGCCAAGAACATTCTGAAGGTGGCAGGTCTGTAAAAGCTTAAGAACCCTTCAGCGGAGGTGTATCGTTATGAGTTTGGAGCAACTTGTTAGGGCTATGGCCGAACATCTGGTTGATCATCCTGAGAGTGTGGACGTGAAAGAGGTGGAGGGAGAGAAGACCACCGTCATTGAGCTTAGAGTGGCTCCAGAAGACCTTGGTAAGGTGATTGGCAGAGAGGGTAGAACCGCTCGGGCCATGAGAACCATCTTGGCCGCTGCTGCTATCAAGGACTCAAAGAGGGCCATGCTGGAGATACTGGAGTAGTAAGAGAAGGATAAGAGGATAGAAGGAGGGGAGATCCCCTCCTTTTTCTTTTTGGGCTTATGGGTGAAGAGAGGGCAGAGATAGCCATAGGCATTGTGAGAGGCGCAAAAGGGGTGAAGGGAGCGGTTAAGTTCTCCCCCTACCTATCCTTCATGGGATCTCCAAAGGGGTTTCCCAAGGCGCTGGTCTGGAAGAAGGGGGATACCCTTCGCACCTTCTCTGTTAAGGGCTGGAGAGAAGAGGCCAAGTTCACCGTTGTGCAACTAAGGGAGATCTCTCAGCGAGAAGAGGCGGAAGAGCTTAAAGGTGGGATCTTCTTGGTTCAAGAGGAAGATCTACCTCCCCTTGAAGAGGGGGAGTACTACTGGTTCCAGTTGGTAGGAATGGAGGTGGTCTCAGAGAAGGGTGAGCTGGTGGGCAAGGTGAAAGAGATAATGGAGACGGGAGGCCACGATGTCTATGTGGTGGAGAGGCCCACAGGTGGAGAGGCTCTAATACCTGCGGTAAAACAGTTTGTGGTGAAGATTGACCACTCTTCTAGCCG
>JALWSI010000152.1 GCA_027080315.1 bacterium
AGTCAGGGAGGCAGCTTAAGCTGGATGGTGCTGGGAATAGGCCTGAATGTGAACACAGAGAGATTCCCAGCTGAACTCACCCACCGAGCCACCTCTCTCTATGTGGAGACTGGCAAGAGATGGTGCCGAGCAGAGCTGCTGATTCAACTGCTGTTGAAGATAAGAGTCCTCTATCGCCAATGGCAGATGGGAAACACCGAGGAGATCTTCTCAAAGTGGAGGGAGATGAGCTATACCCTGGGCCGCAGGGTTAAGACAGAGCAGGGGTTCACAGGGTACGCCGAAGAGGTAACTCCCCAGGGAGGGCTTGTGATCAGGGGTGACAGTGGAGATCGCCTGGTGGTTAACGCCGGGGATGTAGATGTGATTCAAGAGCCCTGAGGGTCAAGTGGGTCAGACGAGAGTTAGCCAAAGAGACTCCCTGCTTCCCTTCATAGCCTTCTCCCTTGCCCTACACATAGTGTTCTTCATCATCTTCTCTATTCTTCCCTCAACCCTACCTGTACCCAAGTTTTTGAAGAAGAAGGCAGAAGAGGAAGAGAAAAAGCCCATATACGTCAAGATCTTGGATATGCCGAAGTCCAAGAAGGAAGAGAGCCCCCCCAAGAACGCCCATATCATCTCCCAGTTCAACACCAGAAAGAAGGGCCCTAAGGGTAAGCAGTTACCATCCTTCGCTTCGGGGAGCGCCCCTGTGTTCACCCCCAAACCGGGTCCCCCTATTGATATTCCTGGAACCCCAGGCCACCCAGGGTCAAAGCCGTCGGTTGCATCTCCCCTCACCCCTCCAGCAATGGAGCAGCCCCCACAAGAGGCCAAAAAAGAGAGCAAGAAAGAGAGAAAAAGGAAGACGGCAGAGACGAGGGAGAGCGTCAAACAGGGAACACCGCCAAAACCCGTGAAAAGGGCGGCCAAAGAGAACAAAGAGAAGATGAAGAAAGAGGCACCCTCCCAAAAAGTGGCCTCAAAGAAGAGAGAAGAGAGGAAAGAAAAGAAGAAAATTGAAGCGAAAAAAGAACCCCAAAAGAGCCAGGTGGTTGTTAAGAAAGAGCCCTCTCCCAATGTTAAGCCCTCACCTTCCACTCCACCGGTGCCAAAAAGGAAGATCCCCCTATTTGACCCTGCTCTGATAAACCAGTACGCCAAACGCCTTAATCCCCAGATGGATACAGGGGAATCCGTCACCTTAGAGCTTGACACCAAGAAGTCAAAGTACATCTCGTACTTTCAACATATTAAAGAGAAACTCTACCTTGTGTGGAGGTACCCCTCCCAGGCCAGAGCCGCAGGGATACAGGGTGCGCTTCGTCTCCTCTTTGTGATTGACCGAAGCGGCCACCTCACTGAGGTTAGGTTACTAACCAGCTCAGGTTACACAATCTTGGACAACGAGGCCCTGAGAGCCATAAGGGCAGCAGCTCCCTTCGGCCCCTTCCCCAGCGATTGGAGGGAGAAGGAGCTCAGGATAAAGGCAAGGTTCATCTACAGGCTCTACAGCGAGGGATTCCAGTAGGCCAAGCCATTTTCAAGAAGCTGCGAGCCTTGCTA
This sequence comes from bacterium, assembly GCA_027080315.1. Lineage (GTDB taxonomy): Bacteria > Thermosulfidibacterota > Thermosulfidibacteria > Thermosulfidibacterales > JALWSI01 > JALWSI01. The sequence continues at coordinate 1,549 of JALWSI010000152.1, forward strand.
CTTAAACCCAAACTCCTTGTCTTCTGTAACTTAAAGGAATAGATTATACACAGTCTGGGTGACGGGAAGACCGGTGAAAGTCCGGCGCGGACCCGCCACTGTGACCGGGGACGAAAACCGCAACAAACCACTGGGGCACCAAGGCCCTGGGAAGGAGCGGTAAGTAGGACGATCCGGAAGCCAGGAGACCGACCCAGGCGAGTTCCTGTAGATCAGGAGGCCCTCGGGGACGGGCTCAACCCTTTCTTATTGCCCTTCCCCAGAGCCCGGGAAGGAGAGGATGGGTTTCAAGGAGAAGAATTGGTGTTTCTGGCTGGCATCCCTATGGATCCATCTATGCCTATTTTTGATCTTCTCACTTCTTCCCCACGGTAAAGGGCTCTCTCTCAAAAGCCCAGGCTCGGGAGTTTGTATTGAGGTTAGATTGCTGGAACAGAAAGCAAAACCGTCTTCTTCCATAGAATCAGAAGTAAAGAGAAAAAAGGTAAGGCTGGCAAGAGTAGATACCCACCCTACACACCCACCTTCAAAGAAGAGAAGGTTTAAGAAGCAGACCTACAAGAAGCCCACAAAGGAAAGAGAAAAAGCAAAAAGAGTAGAAAAGAAGAACCCCTCAAAGAAAGAGAAGATCACCACACCCGAAAGGGCAAAACCCTCCCCTACTGCCAAGGTGGCTCTTCAAAACAGTAAAGAGATGCGAGAGAAAAAGGTTTCGCTCCATACAGCCTCTTTCTATTCTTTTGATAAGCCACAAAGTGATAAACCACAAACAGTCCTCCAAAATACCTCTTACGGTCTTCAACTTCCAAATGGCAGTATAGAAGAGGGTATGGGAGGTCCCCTGCCACCTACTCCAATTCAGCAAGAGAAGCCCCCCTATCCCCCGCTTGCCAGAAGAAGGGGATACCAAGGCAGGCTCGTTCTTAAGCTGCTGGTCTCAAAGGATGGAAGGGTGGCCACGGTTAGGGTGGTGAAGTCTTCAGGTTACTCCATTCTTGACAGGGCTGCTTTGAAAACGGTGAAGAGGTGGCGATTCATCCCCGCACGCTTAGGAAGTGAAACCATACCCTTTTGGGTAGAGGTGCCAGTGGTCTTCAGACTTGATGGAGAAGGGTGAGACCTGCCCAAAGAGATTGACCTAACTTCCAACCTATAGTATTTGTCTCAATGTTCTTTGAAAAAAAGGTGACTCTCCCTTGGGTGACGGGAAGACCGGTGAAAGTCCGGCGCGGACCCGCCACTGTGACCGAGGACGAAAGCCGCAACAAACCACTGGGGCACCAAGGCTCTGGGAAGGAGCGGTAAGTAGGATGATCCGGAAGCCAGGAGACCGACCCAAGGCGAGCCTCACCCGGAGGTGATCAGGCAAAAGGTCCTCGGGATACGGGACTGTGAGGAAGATGATCGGAGTGATCACTCAGCCCCGGTTCTCAGGTGATGAGGACCGGGGATTTTTTTGAGAAAATCAAGGAGGTGTTATATGAAAGCGAAGGTTTGTGCTGTGCTAACGGCGGCTACCCTACTCTTCTCCCTATCTGTGCACTCAATGGCCCAGGAGATCAAAGAGGAGAAGAACGCCACAAGTGCCCTTAAAATGGAAGAGGTGGTTGTGACAGCCACAAGGGTGAAAGAGAAGTCCCTCACCCTTCCTGTCTCCAGCACGGTGATCACCAGCAGCAGAATAAAGAATACCGGTGCAGAAACTGTGTCGGACCTGCTGAGGTACGTGGAGGGAGCCTATGTTCAGTCCCTGGGGGGACCTGGAAGGACCACAAACCTGAGAATAAGAGGCTTAGACTCGCGATGGGTGATGGTGATGGTTGACGGTATGGAGGTTAACGATCCCATAAGCATCGGTGGGGCATTTGATCTCTCATCCCTCTCTGTGGACGACGTTGAGAGGATAGAGGTGATCAGGGGTCCCGAAAGCCCCCTTTATGGATCCGACGCCATGGCAGGGGTGGTGAACGTTATCACCAGAACCGGTGAGAGCAAGCCCTCTTTCTCTCTATCGGGATACACAGGCTCTATGGACACCTGGCAGACCAGGTTCTCATCCTCTGGCAAGCTGGGTCTACTTGACTACTCCCTTGCCGCCTCCCACTTTGAGACCAACGGCGTTGCAAAGGACGATCGGTGCTGGAGGAGCAACTACGCAGCGAAGGTGGGCGCCGATCTTAAAGAGAACCTTAGGGTAGAAGGAACCTTGAGGTTCATACGCAATGACCTTCAATACGATGATCTTGACTTCATGAACTACAAGACCTTCAACGATCCCAACCAGTACCAAAAGAACCACCACCTAATAGCCACCTTCAACATAAACTACTTCCCTGTTGACTGGTGGGAGACCCAGTTGAAGTTTGGTCTCTCTGACACAAGAAGGAAGTACAGCGATAAGTGGGATCCTGAATCAAGAGATCACCAGGACTTCGGTGGAGGGTTTGTAACAGATCAACTAAGCAGCGAGCAGAGCTACACAGGGAGAATAAAGAAGATAGACTGGCAGAACACACTCTATCTTCTGGACAGAGAGAACGTAAAGAACACATTGGTTGTGGGATACGAGTACAGGGAAGACGAGGGGAAAAGCACATCTAACATCATAAACTCAAGTTCACAGGGTATCTACGAGGACAAGACCAGGTTCCCATTCCACCGCAGCCAGCTCATAGGCTACTACCTTCAGAACGAGCTAAGGTTATGGGATGCCCTCACAATACTGGCTGGGATTAGATACGATGATCCAGACGATTTCGGTGGCAGAACAACCTACAATCTGGGGGCAAGTTACCACCTGCAAGCAACAGACACCATTCTTAAAGCCAGGTACGCCACGGGATTCAAGAGGCCTACCCTTTACGAACTCTACGCGCCTCCAAACCCGGCGTGGTACTTTCTGGGAGGCAACAGAGGCCTGGTGCCGGAAGAGGGAGAGAGCTACGAGCTGGGATTCACCCAATTCCTCTTTTCACACAGGGTGACCTTTGACTTCACCTTTTTCCACGAGGCCATTGACAAGAAGATCATGTGGTACACAGACCCTGTAACCTTTCAAGGCACCTACGAAAACATCTCAACCATTGTAGATAAGGGAGTGGAGCTTGGACTCACAATCACCCCCCTTAAAAACCTGCTCATCAAAGCCAGCTACACATACACGGACACCGACGACAGGGAACACCATCGCAGGGTAGAAAGGGTCCCTCTCAACCAGTGGAACCTCTCGGCATTCTACACCTGGAAAGAGAAGCTGAACGCCTATCTTGGAGTGAGGTTCGCAGGAGACAGGATTGACACATATAGAAAAACTCCCTCTGGTAACCTAAAACCCTACTACGCCAACTCTTACACCGTGGTTGATGGCAGAATCAGCTACAAGGTGAGGCCTAACTTTGAGCTATTCTTGAGGGGAGCCAACATATTCAACAGAGAGTACGAAGAGGTTAAGGGATACGAGGCTCCTCATGCCCAATGGTACCTGGGAGGCAAGATAAGATTTTAAAAGCCGATTCTTTTAGACCCAACATCCTAAAAATGGTAGTTCCTACCCCTAAGGGGAGGCCTGGTTGAAAGCCAGGCCTCTCCCATTAAGACAGGAAGAGAGTTACTCATTATGAAGGGTAGATTCGTTTTTGCCGTAGTGGCACTGCTTCTCTTCTTCTCTACTCCGGCAGTAGCAAAAGAGTATCACCGCATTGTCTCTTTGGGACCCACAATCACCGAAGAACTCTACCAACTGGGTGCAGGAGACAGGGTTGTAGGTTGCACCATCTATTGCAAAAGGAAGGAGGCCGCATCAAAACCCCGGGTTGCCAAGGCTATAGAGGTTGACCTGGAAAAGGTGGTGGCCCTGAAACCGGATCTCGTGCTTGCCACCTCCCTCACAGACCTTAGGGCCATAAAGAAGCTCAGAGAAATGGGGCTGAAGGTGGTGGTCTTTCACTACCCAAGGAATTTTAGCGAAATATGCAGCCAGTTCATGGAGATTGCCCGACTGGTGGGAAGAGAAGAGCAGGCCAGAGAGATCATCAACCGCACCAAGAGCCAGATTGAGGAGATTGCCAGGTCAGTCAAAGGATTGAAGAAACCAAAGGTCTTCGTTGAAATCGGAGCAAGGCCTCTCTTCACCGCTACGAAAGACTCCTTCATAGACCAGCTCGTGGCCCTTGCAGGTGGTATGAACATTGTGAAGACAGGTGGTAGCGGCATATACAGCAGGGAAGCGGTGATTAAAGAAAACCCCCATGTGATCATCATAACCACCATGGGGATAACCGCAGAGGAGAAGAAAGCCTGGGAAAGGTTCAAGAGCATGAGGGCTGTGAAGGAGAAGAGGATATACGTGATGGACTCTTACAAGCTATGCACCCCAACCCCCATAACCTTTGTAGAGGCCCTGAAAGAGATGGTAGAGATCCTGCATCCGGGGAAGGCTCATTGGGAAAGAGGCTGATTCAGTGGACGGTTTGGGTCTCTCTCCTTCTTGGAGCTCTCGTTGCCGTAGGGTTCTTCTCCCTGGCGGTGGGGTCAACGGGCTTCTCTTTCAAAGAGATATTCCTCTCTTTCTCCAAAAAGGGAAGCACCTCATACTCTATCATCTTTGATCTAAGACTGCCCCGGATACTACTGGGCTTTGCAGTGGGTGGTGCCCTGAGCCTTTCTGGGGTGATGCTTCAGGGGCTTTTTCTCAATCCCCTGGTAGAGCCCTACACCTTGGGGATATCCGGTGGAGCCGCCTTGGGAGTCTCATTGAACATAGCTCTGCACCTTTACAGAGGAAGTGGAGTGCTATCACTTCCCATCTCGGGATTCATAGGCGCCTTGGCAGTGATACTTCTCCTCTACTCCCTCAGTACGAGACAGGGCATACTGAAGATGCAGGGCCTTCTCCTCACAGGGGTGATGATCAGCTTCATATCATCCTCCCTCATCATGCTCATAATGGCCGTCTCAAGAAGGGAGGATCTACACAGCATCATATTTTGGATCATGGGCTCATTGGGAGAGGTGAGTTGGCCCTTCGTGAAGCTCATAGGTGCTGTATCGGTCGCTGGCCTTTTTCTCTCCTACCTCTTCGCCATGGACCTCAACGCCCTGTCCTTAGGAGAAGAAGAGGCCCTGCATCTGGGAGTGAATGTTGAGAGAAGCAAGAAGTTTCTCTTCATTCTCGCCTCTCTATTAACAGGGCTGTGTGTCTCCTCGGTGGGCATAATAGGCTTTGTGGGGTTGGTAGTTCCACATTTTGTGCGCATCATTATGGGCCACGACCACAGGATCCTTCTGGTATCCTCCTTTCTCAGCGGCGCCATCTTTCTCGTTCTATGCGATACCTTGGCAAGAACCATCATATCCCCCCTTGAGCTACCGGTAGGGGTGATTACTGGAATCGTAGGAGGGCTACTCTTCATCTATGCCCTCACCAAAAGAGAGGTAACCATGGAATGAAACCCATGCTTGAGGCCATAGATCTCACCTGTGGATACGATAAAAGGTTCCTTCTTCAGAGTATCAATCTGAGTATTTCAAAAGGAGAGGCGCTGGGAATAATAGGACCAAACGGTTCAGGAAAGACCACCCTAATAAAGGCCCTTACCAGGACCATATCCCCCATGAAAGGAAGCGTTCTATTTGAGGGGAAGGATATCTGGAAAATCAGCCTCAAAGAGTTCACAAAGAAAGTGGCTGTGGTTTCTCAAGAGACCCACAAGGTCTCCATGAAGATCCAGGATTACGTGCTTCTTGGTAGAATCCCTCATTACAGGTCCTTTCAGTTTTTTGAGACAAAAAGAGACTTAGAGGTGGCACTACAGGCCATGAAGCTGGCAGGGGTCCTCCACCTGAAGGAGAGGGCCCTCACAGAGGTGAGCGGAGGCGAAAGGCAGCTGGCCCTTATTGCACGGGCTTTGGCACAAGAACCAAGGCTTCTGGTGCTTGATGAGCCTGTAGCCCATCTTGATATTGGGCATCAAATAAGGGTCTTAAGGCTCTTGAACAGGCTAAAAGATGAGATGAACCTCACTGTGGTGATCGTCTTTCACGAGCTTAATCTCGCCAGCGAGTTCTGTGACAGGCTCCTGCTCTTGAAAGAAGGAAAGGCCCTGATCACAGGGACTCCCCAGCAGGTTCTGACCCCACAAATCCTGAAGGAGGTCTATGAGGTAGAGGTCTTTGTTGAGAGACACCCCCTCTCCCATAAACCCTACGTGCTTCTCTCATCCCAGACCTGAAGAATAGCTTTAAGCTGTCAAAATAGAATCATGTATAAGAGGGTCCCTAAGAGAAAAGCCAGATAACCCAATAAGAGAAACTGAAGGGTGAATCCCAAAAGATGGCTGTTTTTCTCTTCGGCAACATAGAACTTGTAGGCAATGAGGTTGGCCAAAGATCCGACAAGGCTCCCAAATCCCCCAACATTGGTGCCCCATAAAAGGGCCTTCCATTTTGTGGTGAAGTCTGCCAGCAGAATGGCTGCAGGAACGTTACTTATCACCTGGCTCACCAAGGCAGAGAGCAGAAAGGTGTTCTTTGAGCGTGCGATCAGCGAGGGAAGCATAACCTTGAAGTTGTCGGCGAGGCCAAAGAAGCAGAAGAAGGTTAGAAGCAGCATATAGTCTATCTTCAAGCTCCTTCGGTCAAAAAGGGCAGCGTACAGGATCACCCCTATACCCAACCACAAGGGAACCATGTGGAACACTGTAAGCACCATGATTAAAAGAAAGATTCCGTAGATAAAGGCCTTTTTGCTCACCACCACAGTGCTTCTGCCCTCACAGACTCTGGACCTACCCCCTAAAAACAGAGCTCCCACACCCAGAAGGACTCCAAAGAAAAGGGCAAAGGGCAGCATTGTGAGAATGAACCTTAGGGGATCTATGTGGTAGCGCCAATAGATGAATAGGTTTTGGGGATTGCCAAAGGGGGTCAAGGCAGAACCGGTATTGGCAGCAAAGGCCTCAAGTATAACAACCATACCCTTTCTCGGCAGGTTGAGCATGAGGGTTAAGGGAACCACCATCACCAAAGATACATCGTTGGTCACCACCATAGAGAGGATAAAGGTGGCCATGACCAGCTTCAAAGGTAGAAAAGAACCACACTCAAGCCATTGAGAGAACCTTGACATAAGGCCACTCTCTTCCAGTCCTTTAACCGCCATAAAGAGAGACGCCAGAAGAAAGAGCACCTCAAACTCGTCTCTGGAGTAGCTGGGAATACGCTTAAGATAAAGGGAAGTTGCGAAAAGCCCAGCAGCAGCTGCAAATAGAAGCCACTCTTTCAAAACGAAATCCAAAAAGTGGAAATTGCCGCTCTTCACATCACTCTCCACCCCAAAATCTGAGAACAGAAGATTCTTATCCCAAGTTTAAGAGAATCAAAAGGCCCATTGAAAAAGGGACGGCAATAGCCGTCCCTTTCAGCTTAAAAGGTCTTGTTGGTAATCACTTGCGCCTGTCGTAACGCGCCATCTTGTCCTGCATTCTTCTCATCTTCTTCTTGGCCTTGAGCATCTTGCGACGTCTCTTTTGCGTAGGCTTCTCGTAGTACATATTTTTCCTCATCTCTTTGATAAGGCCTTCTTTCTCTATCTTTTTCCGAAGCTTACGCAACGCCGCGTCGAGGTCGCTCTCAACCTTCACAAAGGCGTTCACCACATTGGACATATTCTCGTCATCCCCCCTTTCCCTCGTCCCGAGGAAAGCTGGCCATTTTATACGGCATTTTCATAAAACCCGCAAGGGCCAATAGGGCGATTTTTTCAACTTTTTCAGCCTAATTTGAGACCCCATTAAAGAATGTCCATATCCCCCATTGTGTAGAAGAGGCTCTTTATCTGTTCTTCAGCCCAGACAGGAGGATCCTCCATGAAAGAGGTAGAGAAGTAAAGATCGGTAGGCTCGTTTATGTATCCTTTCAACCTCAGCTGGTTAGCCCACAAGCTATCTTCTGGCACCGCCACAGAGACCTTTGAACATCCTGCAAGAGAGGCAACCTCTTCCACCTTGCTCAGCAACACAGAAAAGAGAGACAACGGCAACACAAAGTCCATAAGTAGCATCTCACCCTGCTGCACCCTCAAAGCACACCAGCCAACAGGCTTTCCCCAGCGCTTAGAGAGAAGATAAAGGGAGTAACCCCACTTCGGGTGCATCAGATACCGCCACCTAACGTAATCCTGGTTTCTTATGGCACCTGTGGTGAACCCTTCCTGGTTCTGCCTCCATATCTCATCAACCACCTCTAAGTTTTCCCCGCTCAAAGGCCTAAAGCTGTACTTTAACCTTGTGGATAATCCCTGTCTCTCAGGCCTCTTCTTATAGAAGGGGATCTGCCCTCCCCCCTGATAGATGCCGGTCCTTTGACCAAGGATCCAATGACGTCTGCCTGCAAACCCGTAAAGAAAGTCAACACCTTTAGACCTGTATGAATGGCAGAACAGCTGAAAGGTCTTAACCAGCACCCCCTGCTTCATGAACCTGCCCCGGTGTCTCGGGTGCACCATTATGTCCACACATTGCCCCAGCATACCCTTCTCTCCCCTGATCAAGGCGGGTAGAGAGATAACGTTGTAGGCTGCCACTATCTTCCTATTTGGCTCCTGAGCAACGGCGATCCTGGGGCCTCCTCCCGGGGCCAGCTTGTACTTCCACTCCCAGAAGGGAAGGGTAAGATCGTGTCCAAACACCTCTTGAAAAAGGGTGAGAATCCCCTCTTCGTCCCCTTCCCTGTACGTTCGGTAGACGAGATCCTCACTCATACCTCTTCACCTCGTTGTAAAGGGCGTCCCTTTCAACAGGCACCCTCTTGGCGTCTCTTATCACCTTAAGAATCCTCTCCTTTGACAAACCCTTTGGGGATGTGGCCCCAGCAGCGTGGGTTATCCTCTCGTCCACAACGGTGCCCTCCAAGTCATCGGAACCAAACCACAGGGCCGTCTGGGCAATCTTCTCCCCAAGCATGATCCAGTAGGACTTTATGTGGGGCATGTTGTGCATAATAAGCCTTGCAACGGCTATGGTAACAAGGTCGTCCCTCCCCGTTGTGCCATAAACCCCTTCAAGCTCTATTCCCGTGTTCTCCGGATGAAAGGCCAAGGACACAAAGGCCAGAAACCCGGGATGCTTCTCCTCAAGCTCTCGCAGGGCGATAAGGTGGTCAACCCGCTCTTCTATGGTCTCAATGTGGCCATAAAGCATGGTGGCGTTGGTGGGAATACCCAGGTCATGGGCCGCGGCGTGAATCTGCAACCAACGGTCAGGAGGGGTCTTCTTAGGGCACAGAACCCTTCTTACCCTCATTGAGAAAACCTCTGCTCCTCCTCCGGGCATTGAGTCCAACCCAGCCTCCTTTAGCTCTTCCAGCACCTCTTCAACCCTCTTTCCTGAGATTGAGGAGAGGTGGTCTATCTCAACGGCTGTGTAGGCCTTAACATGAATCTCAGGAAAGGCCTTCTTCAGCTCTCTAACGATGTCCAGATAGAAAGAGTACGGCCAAGAGGGATGGAGCCCCCCCACAATGTGAAGCTCTTTGGCCCCCTGCAACTGAGCCTCCCTTCCCCTCTCCAAGATCTCCTCAATTGTGAGGGCATAGGCATCCTCCTCGCCACCCTTTCTGAAGAAGGCACAGAATCTGCACCTGTTAACGCAGAGGTTGGTGGGGTTTATGTGCCTGTTAACCACAAAGTAGGTGTCATCTCTATGAAGCCTCTCTCTCACCGCATTGGCCAGTTCCCCCACACCCAAGAGATCCTTAGAAGTGAAGAGCTTAATTCCATCCTCCTTGGATAGGGGTTCTTCTCTCATTATTTTCTTCTCAATCAACCTTAGCGAATCAGAATCCACCATTCCTCCCATTAGCCTTTTTAGGGGCCAAACCTTTCTCTTTGGGGCACGAGGGGTTATAATCAGAAGAGAAACTTTGAAACAAGAAGAGAGAGAAGGAGAAAAAGGTTAAGTGTCTTTAATTCCCTACGATAAACTTGATCCCTTTCAAAAAAGAGCCCTAAAGGTCCTTGGAGAAGATCAGAACCTCATCGTGGCAGCTCCCACAGGAACCGGTAAGACCGCCATAGTTGACCACGCCATAAAGGGTATTCTGGAGAACGAAGAAGGAAGGGTGATCTACACCGGTCCCTTAAAGGCCTTGTGCAACCAGAAGTTCAGAGAGTTCTGCAACCTCTTTGGTGGCGAGAAGGTGGGGCTCATCACCGGTGACGAGGTGATAAACGACGACGGCACCGTTCTGGTGATGACCACAGAGGTGCTGAGAAACATGCTTCAGGAAGACAGCCTCTACTACATTCCCCGCTTAGTTGTGTACGACGAAGTTCACTACCTTTCAGACCGGGACAGAGGAGCAGCATGGGAGGAGAGCATAGTCCTTCTACCCCCTCAATCCCAGATTTTGGGCCTCTCTGCCACGGCTCCAAATGCCGAAGAGGTGGCCCTATGGATAGAGGTGATAAAGGGCCGCAAGACCAAGGTGATCCGCCACACCAAACGAGCAGTTCCCCTCTCCCTCCTGGGCATCACTAAAGAGACCGGTCTTGAGCCCATGAACAGGGTGATAAAAAAGATAGAGAAGATGAAAAAAGTGAGGGGGCCAAAAAGCAAAAAGAAGGGGCCTCCCCTTTTCAAGCCGGTGAACCACCTTGAGATAGTTCATCTACTCTCTGAGCAAGGGATGCTACCCGCCCTCTACTTCCTCTTCAACAGAAAACGGGTAGAGGCCTACGCACATGAGCTTGGTGAGGTGAGATCCTTCACCACCCCTGCAGAGCGAAAAAGGATAAAAAGATACCTGAGTCAGCTGGATGTTCCTGAAGAGGCCCTCCCCTTTCTGGACCGGGTGAGAAACCTTCTGCTCTCAGGCATAGGGTACCATCACGCGGGGCTCATTCCCCAGATGAAGCGGTTGGTGGAGGTCCTATTTGAAGAGAGGCTTCTCAAAGTGGTCTATTGCACCTCAACTTTCGCTCTGGGGATAAACATGCCTGCCAGAACAGTGGTCTTTGACAGCCTAATCAAGTTTGATGGTCAGGGCTTTAGACCACTAACCAACATGGAGTTCTTCCAGAAGGCTGGGAGGGCAGGAAGGCGTGGCATAGATGAGATAGGCTACGTGGTGGCTCGTTTTGATCCCAAGGATCACGAAGAGATCCCCATCTACAAAGAGAGCAACATTGAGCCCATTGAGAGCTCTTTTAGGCTCTCTTACAACTCTGTGGTGAACCTTCTATCCCGAAAGTCGGTTGAAGAGGTTGAGGATTTCCTCTCGTCTTCACTCTGGACCTATCAACACGAGGACGAGAAGAAGAGGATCCAGAGAGAGATATCAAAGCTGAAAGAGAAGTTAGAGGCCCTCCCCACCTTCACCTGCGAATACAGTCAGGAATCTATGGAGAACCGAAAGAACGAGCTGAAAGAGAGAATAGAGAGAAAAGAGGCCCAGCTAAGGCGTCTGGAGGAGAACATCACAGAGGCTGAAGGAGAGAATAACCCCCCACGGGTTAGAAGGCTCATGGCCAAGAAACGGAGCCTCGCAAGGGAGATCCTCAAGGCAGAGACCCTTCTCAAGGGAATAAAACTGGAGCAGTGCGACTTCTGCATCCACCGCAGCGAGTGTCGCGCCACAGAGAGAAAGAGACGCCACATGGAAAAGCGGCTCAAAGAGCTTGAGAAGAACATGCGCCACATCTCAAGCTATCTGGTCAGAGAGTTTGAGGCCAAGTGCGAGGTGCTGAAGGAACTCGGCCACATGGACGAGTTCTTAAGGTTCAGACTCGGGGCAAAGGTGCTTCAGAAGATACACATTGAAGAGCTGCTGGTTACCGAGATGATCCTTGAGGGATTCTTTGACAGGCTAACCCCAGAGGAGATCGGCATGGTGATAGGGTGCATAGGACGGGATCCCGACAGAATAAGAAACCGCCCCAAATACCTTAGCAGGTCTTTGAGGAAAGAGGTGGAAGAGCTGGCAGATTTCATAAGAGGCGTTGAAGAGAAACACCTCCCCAAGCCTCTCAGCTGCAAGATAAACTGGAACTTCGCCGATGCTTCTTACCTCTGGATAACAGGACACTCCCTTGACAGAATAGTAGAAGAGGGCTCAATCTACGAGGGTGATTTGATCTCAGCCATGAGGCAGACAGTTGACCTGCTAAAGCAGGTAAAAAGGGTCTATCGGGAAGTGCCAGGGTTCGCCATGCAAGAGGGCGTGCAAAAGGTGAACCTTGTGCTTCACGCCATTGAGAGGCCTATTTTAAAGGAGTTCCCCACCTAAGAGATGTGAAGGAGAAGAGATGGATATCCCCTTAGAAGAGAGAATTATTGTGGCATTGGACCTTTCCTCAGTTGAAGAGGCTCAGGCCATGGTCAAAAGACTGGAGAAGAAGGTTCGTTTCTACAAGGTGGGCCTGCAGCTATTCCTTGCAGGGTGCTACCAGATGGTGGACTGGCTTGCAGAAAGGGGCTGCAAGATCATGCTTGACCTCAAGCTGTTTGACGTGCCCCAGACCGTAGCCCTTGCAGTTGAACAGCTAAGAAACCGCCCGGTAGCATTTGCCACGGTGCACGGCAACGAAGAGATCCTGAAAGCCGCTGTTGAGGCGGCAGATGATAGACTGAAGATCTTGGCTGTAACCGTTCTCACAAGCCTTGATCAGAGAGATATTGAAGACTTAGGTTTCTCGTGCAAGGTGGAGGATCTGGTGCTCTCAAGGGCGAAGCGGGCCTTGCAGGTGGGATGCCACGGGATCGTCTCCTCGGGATTAGAGGTTGCAAGGCTAAGAGAAGAGGTGGGATACGGCTTGGTGGCGGTCACTCCCGGCATAAGGCCAGTAGAGAACAGACCCGTGGACGACCAAAAGAGGGTTATGGGCCCCAAAGAGGCAATGGCGGCAGGATCAGACTACTTAGTGATTGGCAGACCCATAAGGAATGCTGAGGACCCCATTGTCGTGGTGGAAAAGATACAGAGGGAGATAGAAGAGGGTTTGCAGGAACGTGGCAATGGTGAACGTTGAGAAGGTGGTTAACCATGTGAAGAGCGAAGGCCAGAAGGGGCTGAACACCGGCCCTGGCAAGCATCTGAGAAACATCGTGGTGAACTTCAATGAGGACCACTGTCTGGTGCACTCTGGCTCTCTGGCCTATGTGACAATACTGGCCCTTGTGCCTTTGGTGATCGTATCCTTCTCTTTATTCTCAGCCTTTGGTCCCTTTGCCCACACCAAAGAGACCATACTCAACTACCTCCTCCAGTATCTGGTGCCCCAGTCTGCCCAATCGGTTGTGGGGTACATCAACCAGTTTGCCGAAAAGTCTAAAACCTTAGGGATAACCGGTATGGTGGCCTTGATAGGTCTATCGTTTTCATTGCTAAGCGCCAGCGAAGAGGCCTTTAACGAGATCTGGAGGTTTCCAAAAAAGAGAAGCGTGCTGAACAGGCTGTTCGTCTTTGCAAACTTCATAGTCTGGCTTCCACTGCTTATGGGATTTGCCATCTTCTTGAGCACCAAGGCGGTGCTCATCCCCTACATGAGCACGGTGTTGAAACTGGCTCTTCTCATCCTTCCCTTCATTCTCGCCCTTCTGGGATTCACCACCTCTTATATCATTATTCCTTCGGGCAAGGTGAATCTCAAAAGCGCCCTGATTGGTGGTGCTGTTGCCTCATTCTTATGGACCGTTGGGAAACACCTCTTTGACCTGCTCGTGGCAAACACCTTCTCCTTCAAGGCCTTCAGCGTCATGTATGGCTCTTTGGTGATCCTGCCCATATTCCTGATCTGGATATACACCTCCTGGGTGATAACCCTCATAGGAGCAGAGATAGCAAGCTACCACCAACTGCCCATAAGCCGAGATTTTGAAGGGATAAAGAGCGGATTTCTCTGCGCCGTCTCCATTTTGATGATGACTGCTCAGAGATTCGTAAAGGGAGATCCCCCTCTTCCCCAATCAGAGATCCTGCTGAGATGGCCCCAATCACATGGCATCATTGAAAAGCTGCTTGAGAAGCGTCTTCTCGTACCTGTAAATGGCGAAGGCTTCACCCTATCACGCCCTCCTGAGAGCATAGTGCTTTCAGAGGTTCTTGAACTCTTCTCTGATCCGAAGCAACTGGGAAAGCTCCACAGCAGGATATCGGCCTCTGTTGAAGGTCTAACCCTGAAAGACCTGGTTGAGAATGGCTGAGGATCGCTGGAAAAAGGTGTTCACCGCCCAGGGATGGGCCGAGGCCTTTGTTGTAAAGGGGATGCTGGAATCCAGCGACATACCGGTCAGGCTCGGCTATGAAGCCTTGGGGTCAATTCTGGGGCTCACCTTAGACGGCCTTGGAGAGGTAAAAATCATGGTGTCAGCAGAGAAGGAAGAGGAGGCCAGAAAACTTCTGCAAGAAGCCAATAACCATCACGAGTGGGATAATTAGGGTGAAGCTGCTGCTGGAGATATGGAACCTCTGGTGCGATATGGCACCGTACCTGGTGTTTGGTCTGGTGATAGCCGGGCTTATCCATGTGTTTCTCTCAAAAGAGCAGATAGCCAAATATATCGGTGGCCGAAACCTGAGCTCTGTTGTTAAGGCCAGCCTCTTCGGTATTCCTCTGCCCCTCTGCTCCTGTGGTGTGCTGCCTACAGGGCTCTCCCTCTACCGGGAGGGAGGCTCCAAAGGTGCGGTGGTCTCTTTCTTCATCTCAACCCCACAGACAGGGGTAGACTCCCTTATGGTAACCTACGGATTCTTGGGACCTCTATTTGCAGTGGTACGGCCAATAGCCGCCTTCGTAGGGGGTGTGATTGGTGGCACCATTGCGAACAGGTGGGCAGGTGAGAATCACGGGGAAAACCTTCCACCACTTCAGGAGGCCTGCTGCTTAACCAGAGGACCGTGGTTTGTAGAGTCGTTGAGATACGGCTTTGTAGACTTTCTCTACAATTTTGCCCACTACTTAGTGGTGGGAATCATACTGGCAGGGGTGATCACCTATTTTACCCCAAGTGACTTCTTCGCTTCCACAGTGGGCACAGGAGCCCTATCAATGTTTGTGATGTTGATAGTGGGTATTCCTCTCTACGTATGCTCCACCGCCTCTGTACCAATAGCCTACGCCATGCTCCTGAAGGGACTCTCACCAGGGGCCGCTCTGGTCTTTCTTATGGCAGGTCCCGCCACAAACATGGCCACAATAACCTCCATCACAGGAATAATGGGGTGGAAGGTGACTTCGGTCTATCTGGGTACCATCACCGCTACGGCCCTTGCCTTTGGAGCCTTACTCAACGCCCTCTACCACCTGGTGCCAGCCTGGTTTCCCCTTACCGGAGCCTACGCAGGCTCCATGCTGCCCCCGTGGGCAAAGGTACTTTCAGCCATTATCCTGGCATTGGCCACAGGTTACGCCCTGTTCAAACATCTTCAGAACAGGCTGCAAGATAAGGGATCTTGCTGTAACTCTGGTACCTGCGAAACCCAGGCGCAGGAGACGCTCACCTTGCAGATAGGCAACATGGATTGCACCCACTGCGCAGCAAAGGTGGAGAGGGTGCTTTCAGAAGCAGAAGGGGTCTCTGCCGTTCAGGTGGACCTTCTCAAAGGAGAGGGTATTGTAAGTGGAGAGGGCATGGACAGGGAGAAGATTCTGAGGCTCTTGGCGGAGAACGGATATCCCTCTCGCATCAAGGCCTCCTGAGTCAGCAGAGATGCCCTTCACTCTACAAATTCGCCATTCCGGTAGATAAGCCTGCCATCGGCATAAACCTCACCGTCTGACATTCCCTTAATGAAGTCCCAGTGCAGGCCAGAGGGGTTCTCACCTCCGGTCTCTGGATAAGCCGCCCCCGCGGCCATGTGGATGGTGCCCCCTATCTTCTCGTCAAATAGTATGTTCTTGGTGAACCTCTTGATGCCAAAGTTCAGGCCAAAGGCCACCTCCCCCAAGAAACGGGCGTTCTCATCGGTATCCAGCATCTTGTTCAGAAACTCTTCACCCTTCTCTGCGTGAGCCTCTACGATCCTTCCCTTTTTGAAAGTGAGTCTCACCCCGTGCACCTCAACCCCCGAGTAGCAAGCGGGATAGTCAAAGTAGATGCTGCCCTCCACACCCTC
>JALWSI010000153.1 GCA_027080315.1 bacterium
GGGCCTCATGAGGAGATTCAAGGCCTCTTCCCTTCTGGTGGCCGACATTGACAGGGGCGGCGTCTTCGCCTCGGTGGTGGGCACCTTGGAGCTTCTCTCTTCTGATGAGAGGGCCTTGGTGAAGGGGGTTGTGATCAACAGGTTCAGGGGCAACCTTCAGATTCTTAAACCCGGCCTTGATTTTCTTGAGAGACGCACGGAAAAGCCCGTGCTGGCGGTGTTGCCCTATCTTAAAGATGCCCTGCCTCCAGAGGACTCCTTAGACATCAGAGACAGCGGCAACGGCGAGGTGAAGGTGGCGGTGGTGAGGTACCCCCGGATAGCCAACTTCTCTGACCTTGCCCCCTTGGCAACGGAGCCCAAAGTCTCTCTGGTTTACACCCAGGATCCCCTTGAGGTTGCCTCTGCCCCTTTGGTGATTCTACCGGGCAGCAGGGCCACCCTGTCTGACCTGCGCTGGATGAAGGAGACCGGAATAGACCTTGCGGTTCGTCTGGCCCACAAAAGGGGCGCCTGGGTGCTGGGTATTTGCGGGGGATACCAGATGCTTGGAGAGTGGGTGGAGGATCCCGTTGGAATAGACGGAGGGGGTAGAGAGAAGGGCTTAGGGCTCTTGCCTGTGGAGTCGGTAATGCAGGGGGAGAAGCAGACGGGACCGGTGAGGGGCAGAAGGACAGGGGGACCAGACTGGATCCCTGATGAGATTGAGGGATACGAGATTCACAGCGGAGAGACCAGGGGAGGTGAGCCGCTCTTTCTGCTCAGCGACGGAAGGAGCGACGGTGCCTGTGAGAACAGGGTTCTTGGAACCTACATACACAACCTTCTTGCCCACGACGGATTCAGGGCAGCTATGCTTGAGGCCTTGGGGGTTGGCAGCAGCGTTGGCTATGATCGGTACCTTGAAGAGCGTCTTGATGTCCTTGGAGATCTGATTGAAAATGAGCCCAAGCTGGCGCAGTGGCTTGAGGAAGAGGCGGGGCTGAGGAGCTGAGCTCTTGGAACGGTCCTCTCGCTCTCTCAAAACATAGGCAGATTACCTTTGTTTTGGTTTGGTGTTTCAATTCTCACCCATCCTTGAAAGAGAGGGTACATAGCCTATCTTGACCAGTAAGCTGATAGGTGGTTGTTTTTTGTTGTGGAGGACGGGATGAATAGAGTTCTGGAAGTGAGAAGAGGAGAGCTACAAGAGATGGTTGAGGCAATGGTTGAACAGAAGTTGCAGGAGCTTTTAGGGGATCCAGAGACAGATCAGCCTGTAAAAAAGGCTTTGAGAGAGAGGTTGTTGCTACAAAGACGGCTTGTTGAAGGGGGAGAGCGGGGCGTCTCTTTTGAGAAAGCGATTGAAAACCTTGGATTAGGTGATACCGGAGTACCGGGTTAGGTTCTTAAAGTCTTCCGTTAAGGATTTATCCTCACTTCTTTTGAAAGACCTCTGTATCCAGTGTGCCATAGGGTGTGAAGCTCACCTTTACGCTCATGAAGATGGCCAGAACCACAGTGATGGCTGTGCCTGTGAAGATGGCGATCATGATGGCTATCTGGTACTTTATGGCTGTGGCGGGATCGGCTCCTCCCAGTAGAACCCCCGTCATCATCCCAGGCAGAGCAACAAGGCCAATGGTGGCCACTGTGGCAATGGTGGGAGCCAGAGCCGCCTGGCAGGCCTCACGCAGGTAGGGCAGAAAGGCCTCAGAGAGACGGGCGCCCTGGGCGAGGGAGAGAAGAAAGGGCTTCTCCCTCTTTCTCAGGGAGGTGTAGAATGTGCGAATACCAATCAGGTCTGCCCGCAGGCAGTTTCCCAGAATCATTCCCCCAATGGGAATAACGTACTGGGCGTCCATGAGGTTCGGGCGTTTCAACAGGGGACCCAGGAAGGCAAAAAGAGGAATGGCGGTGCCTATGGTGAGGGCCCCAAAGAGGGGAAGCAGAAACCTTTTAAGGCTCAGTTCGCTGCCCCTGATGATGGAGAGGTCTGCCACGGCGATCATCACCAAGAGCCATAGGCTGTTGACCCAGGGGTTGTTCCACTTGAAGACCACCTGAAGGTATAGCCCCACAAAGGCGAGCTGCACAGTCATGCGCAGAAAGGCCATAAGGGTCTGGCCTAAAAGGGGAACGCGGAACCATAGCATGAGCCCCAAGGGGACGATGAGAAGCAGGTAGAAGAGGGCCAAGGCAAGGTTGTTGATGTGCTGGGCACCCATTCTTAGCCTCCGGAGGGGAAGGGTATCACACTATCCGCTAAGTCCAGAAAGTGGGGATCGTGGGAGACACTCAGTATGGTGAGGCCTTTCTGCGACCTGAGAAGAGAGACCACCGCCAGACTGTTCTCTTTGTCCAAGGCAGAGGTGGGCTCATCAAGCAGTAGTATCTCCCTATCAAGTAAGAGCGCGGCAATTAAGGCCACCCGCTGTTTCTCTCCTCCCGATAGGGTTCCTAAATCGGCGTCAAGCAGGTCGGTTGGCAACGAGAGAGTCTGAAGCAGCTCAGGAAGCCTTTTCAGGTTGCCCTTGAGATGGATGTTGGCCTTGAAGCTGAAGGGTTGCTCAAACCACTGGCTGAGGAGGCCCTCTCCAAGCTCTGGCTCCTGGGGCACGTAGGCCATCTGGGTTCTCAGCCGCCACACCGTTTCGCCTGTCACCGGTGTTCCCTTCACGAGGATCTCTCCAGATTCTGGAACGGTGAACCCAAGGATGCACCTGAGCAGGGTTGATTTGCCCGTGCCGGAGGCACCTGTGATCACAACCCGCTCCCCTTCTGCCACCTTTAAGGATAGGTTGCGAAAGAGCCCTTTCTCTCCAAAACCTACAGAGAGGTTTGAGATCTCTATGGCTGGGTGCGGTTCTGGCAAAGGCTTTTAAGAGGCCTCCTTTGGCGCCTTGGTTAAAAAGGCTATTACTACAGCGAGAAGACCGAGGCCAATGGCAACCTTGAAGGCTGTTTTGTAGGCGATGAGGTTTGCCTGCTCTAAGGGAATGCCGTGGGCTATAAGCTTTTGGGGGATGGATTTAAGAAGCCTTGCCTTGATGAACCTTGGGCCTACAAACCCTGCAAATCCCCAGGCGGTGAAGACCCCTGCATAGATGTTCCCCATGTTTTTGGTGCCAAAGTAGTCTGCCGTAACAGCAGGGAAGAGGGCAAAGTTAGAGCCATAGGAGGCTCCGAAGATCATGAGGGCCAAGGCGTAGCCTAAGGTGGTTCCCGCTATGTTTGTGAAGGCCATGGATATGCACATGATGGTGGTGGTGCTGAAGAAGACTAACATAGCGGCTCTGCGTCCAATGACGTCAGATAACCATCCGGCGAGGATTCTTCCGAATCCGTTGAATATGGAGAGAAAACCTATAAGAAAAGCTGCTATCTCTTGGGATATTCCCAGGGTTTTTGCCAAAGGCGCAATGAGGGAGATCACCATGAGCCCTACGCCGGCATTGCCCAGGAAAGCAAGCCAGAGAGACCAGAATGCCCAGGTTTTGATGGCTGTTCCTAGGGTCCAGTGATCTTCTGTGGCAGGGGCGGTCTCTTCTGATGGTGTTGGGGGTTCCCACCCTTCGGGTTTCCAGCCCGGAGGGGGATCCCTCAGTATCTGGGCTAAGGCGACAACTATGACGAGGAATATAATGCCCAGAATCTTGAAGGCTGTCATAACACCAACTGCAACAATGAGCTTACGGGCCAAAGGGGTGAACACAAAGGCTCCAAAACCAAAGCCTGATACGGTTATTCCTGCTGCTAAGCCCCTTTTGTCGGGAAACCACTTAACCGTTGCAGAGATGGGGGTTACGTAGGCACACGCCACCCCGGCTCCAGACATCACCCCAAAGGTGAAGATGAGGGCGGGCAGACTGGTGATGAAACCGCTCAAGAAATAGCCCAGGCCCATAAGAATACCACCCACCGTTGCAATTAGCCTTGGGCCCACCTTGTCCTGCCACTTACCAGCGGGTACCATCACTATGGCGAGGGTGAGGATAGATACCGAGAAAGGCCAGGTTAGATCCGCTCTACTCCACCCAAACTTGTCCTGGAGAGGAACCACAAAGATGCTCCAGGAGTAAAGCACCCCCAGGACCAGGTTTATACCCGTTCCTGCCAGACAAACGATCCATCTGTTCATAGACCCCTCCTTCTTGAATTATGTACAAGCCCAAATAATGCCCTTTTAATTGCCCCCTTCGCATCTCTTACGATATCACAGCAGCATGTTAATTGTCAAGCAGAGGATAAGGGAGTAGTTTTAAGGGTGAAAGAATATAGCTATGGAAAAATAATAGAGGTTTATTGTTTAACAAAAATATCTTCTATCAGTTTCTGCGGGTTTATTAGGAGATGGTGTTATTGTGATAGGATAAAATGTTTGGTGTCAGATGGTTCTCCTTAACCCTCCTTAAACTGATCCATCAACTGGGCAAAGCGGGTGAAAAGGTATCTTGAGTCGTGGGGACCGGGAGAGGCTTCGGGGTGGTACTGCACCGAGAAGGCGGGAATGCTCTTGTGGCGTATTCCCTCCACAGTCTGGTCGTTACAGTTGATGTGGGTCACCTCCACCTCGTCGCCCAAGGAGTCCATATCCACAACGAAGCCGTGGTTCTGTGAGGTTATCTCCACCTTTCCCGTGGCAAGGTCCTTGACGGGATGGTTTATGCCGTGGTGGCCGAACTTTAGCTTGTAGGTGGTGCCTCCCATGGCAAGGCCCATGATCTGGTGCCCTA
>JALWSI010000154.1:0-3721 GCA_027080315.1 bacterium
CTCGTAAGTGTTGTAAGCACCCACGTTCACTTTGGGATCCGGCTCCCACCGTAACCAGAGGCCGTAAGGCACATAGGTGGCCACTCCAAAGGCCGCCTTCTTGCCAAAGAGCTCAAAAGGATAGACCACGCCGCCATGGGGATACACAAGCAACTGGGTATCGTCTTTCACGTACTTGCCTTCCCTTTTGTCGTAGTCGTTCTCATAAGAGACCTTAGAAGCCACAGCGGCATTAACAAAAGAAGATCCTATGGAGATCTGAGGCTTATCCAACTGAGCTATACCGGCAGGGTTGTAGTACATGGCAGAGAAATCATCCGCACGAGCCGCAAAGGCCCCACCCAGGGCTGTGGCCTTGGCACCTATGCCATAGGTATCAACGTTACCTGCCCAAACCACACCCGATAAGAGAAAAGAGACCACCAGAACTAACGAGAAAAGACCACCTCTCTTTACCATCTCACACCTCCTCATAAGGTTTAAAGTGGTATATCTCCTATTCGCTAAGCTCCTTCTCTCTCAACTCCCTTCTAAGCACCTTCCCTATCATAGATTTGGGAAGATCGTCCACAAAGCTCACCTCTTTGGGAACTTTGTAACGCGCAAGCCTCTCCTCACAAAAGGCTATCACTTCTTCTTTAGTTAAAACCTCACCTTTTTTCAACACCACATAGGCCTTAACAACCTCTCCTTTGTACTGGTGGGGAACACCTATCACCGCCGCCTCAAGGATCTTGGGATGCTCATACAGCACCTCTTCAACTTCTCTGGGGTAGATGTTGAAACCGCCGGAGATGATCATGTCTTTCTTGCGATCAACAATGTAGAAGTAACCCTCTTCATCCATCTTAGCCATATCTCCTGTGTGCAACCACCCATTCCTGAGAGCCTGAGCCGTCTCTTTGGGGCGATTCCAGTATCCCTTCATAACCTGAGGCCCTTTAACCGCCAGCTCACCCACCTCACCTTGGGGCAACGCTTCACCCGTCTCGGGATCCACAATCTTGGCATCGGTGTCTGGGAAGGGAATCCCTATTGACCCAAACTTTCTATTTCCCCAAATGGGATTGGCGTGGGTAACGGGAGAAGCCTCTGACAGTCCATAGCCTTCAACCACCTTACCTCCTGTGATCCGTTCAAACTCCTGGGCAACCTCTACAGGAAGAGGAGCTCCGCCGCTTATGCATACCTCAACAGAAGAGAGATCAACCCCACGCTCAGCAGCGTACTGATTGATGGCAACATAGATGGTAGGAACCCCTGGGAACATGGTGACCTTGTACTTTCCAATAAGCTTAACCACCTCTTCCACCTCAAACCTGGGCACAAGAACCAGGGTTGAACCCAGATAGAACCCTACATTCATACCGGCAGTCATGCCATAAACGTGGAAGAAGGGTAGAACGCACATCACCACCTGTTCTCCCTCTTTTGCCTTGTAGCTCCAGGCCCTGGTCTGTAAAGCGTTGCTCACCAGGTTGTAGTGGGTAAGCATGGCCGCTTTTGATAGGCCGGTGGTGCCCCCAGTGTACTGAAAAACAGCCACATCTTCGCAGGGATCAACCTCAACAGGCTTGGGAGTCTTAGAGCCCTTGGTTAGTGAGATAAAGTCAACTATTCGGTTCCCGTACTTAGAGACATCAAGGCGGGGCTCCTTTCTCACCTTTATTGGAAATAGGAGGTTCAAAGGGAAAGGCAAAAAGTCCTTCATTTTAGCAACTATAAGCCTCTCCACCAGCCCCTTCTCCAGGGCCTCCTGAAACTTAATCCCCAAAAGGTCTAAGGTTACCGCCACCTTGGCACCAGAATCCTCAAGCAGCTGGTTCAGCTCGTAAGAGGTGTACATGGGGTTAAGCTGAACCACGATGGCCCCTATTTTGAGCAGGGCATAATAGGCCATGGGATAGGCAGGACAGTTTGGCAGCAAAATGGCGACTCTGGTGCCTTTCTCCACACCCAACTCCTGCAAAGACGCTGCAAGGGAGAGGGTTGCCCGGTACAGCTCTTTGTAAGAGGTCTTCTTTCCAAAGAAGACCAGGGCAGGGTTACCCTTTGCCACCTCAACTCCTCTCTCCAGAAGGTAGAAGGCGTTAACCTCTGGATACTCCAAGCTATGGGGTACTTCTTCGGGGTAAGAGTTAAACCAAGGTCTATCAATAACAGCAGACATGATCACTTCTCCTTAAAAGCCATTCCCTTTGAGATCTCTTGCAGAGTGAGACCCGTATTGAGCTTCAGATCCGTGCAGCTCAACCTGTAAAGCAGGGTACCGTCCTTGCCGTATCTCTCCCACAGCACAGGCATGAGACTATTGTCCAAAAGCACCTTCTCTTTCCAGATGTCTCCATGGTAGGCTTTGGCTGAGGCAGCACACTCTATGCGCTTTATTCCCTTAGAGTTCAACTCCTTACACTCTCCAGCCTTCACATAGGGCTGCAACTGATCCAAGATGTAACCAAAACTGGTCTGATCCACTCTCACCCCCCTAATTGAGACCACCCTTTTGTCTGTGGGCTCCAAGGTCAAGACGATAAATGAGAAAAAGCCTCCTTTATGACCCCTAACCTTGTTCCTCGTTGGATCAAAAAAGACCTCTCCGCCCTTTCCTTTGCCCTTGATCACCTTCATCCTGATGTACCCTGGTTTCAGATACCAGTAGCGATAGGTCTTTTTCTCCTCCTTGTCGCCCAAACGGTTGTAGGATTCCATGGTGCAGGTGTAGTCCTTAACACCCTGCCATGCCTTAAGTGCTTGGTTGTACAAGCCCTGGGTCTCACCCCAAGAGGGGGAAACAAAACACCACAAGAAACAGAAGACTCCAGCTATCAATAGGTTTCTCTTCATCCTCTCACCTCCATGCCATCTACAAGTTGAATGAGCACTCACTCACCAATCCTCAAAGCCAAAATCTCTCTCCCGCTATTCACTCAACACCCTATCACGACAAAATCCCTTTTTAAAGGGTATCCTCTCCATAGCATACTCCGCCAAAGCGGTGATGGTTAAAGAGGGGTTCACCCCCAAGTTGGCCGGAATGATACTGGCATCTACAACGAAGAAGTCGTTGTATCCCATTAACTTACACTCATCATCAACCACCTTACCCATACAGCACCCTCCAAGGATGTGAGCTGTAAAAGAGGAGTTGAAAATAGCCTCGTAGATGTTGGTGAATGGTATGGCATCCAGAAACTCGGCCATTCTCTCGGCAAACTGATGGGCACCGGGAATCTCCACAGGGGCACGTTCATAGCCCTCTTCCGGTTCTATCTTGAACCTGAGTCTTCCCATAACTCCTTTACTGTCCCTCATCCTCACAACATTGTCCGAAGTCTGCATCACCAGTAGAATGAGAGACTCCTTAGCCCAATCCTTAGGCTTCATGGCCGTAAGGGTCCTTTTGGTATTCTTCACCAGTTCTCGCCCAAGGGCCTTGACCCTTCCCCAAGGGGTCTTCCCTTTGGTAAGGGGAAAGGCAAGAGGAGAGAGACCATCTGAGCCCTCTCCGTATCTCACCACCTCAACATGGGTCACCTCGTCCAGATATACCCCAGAGGTGATGGCAAGGCCCTCTGAGAAGTCTCCTCCAGGCTTTCTTACGCCAAGAAGCGACTCGCTGTTGGTGCGCACCCATCGTCCCAGCTCAGAGGAGACCTCCAATCTCCCTCTATCAGCCAAACGGAATAGGAGCCTTAAGGTTCCCACCACCCCTGCCGCCAAC
>JALWSI010000154.1:3731-4687 GCA_027080315.1 bacterium
GTTTGAGGGGGAAGAAAGAGAGGGGATTCACCGCCTCCAAAGTGTAACCATCCTCACCCCTAACAATGTCCACCACACGCCGCTTGGGAAGAATATGGGCTCCGTACTTCTGGGCAAAGTAGAGGTAGTTCTTGAGCAAGGTGTTTTTGGCGCCCACCCTGCAACCCGTCATGCAGTTTCCACAAAGGGTACAACCGGTCCTATTGGGACCGAGCCCCCCAAAATAGGGATCAGGCACCGGAACCTCAGGTTCTCCAAAGAAGACTCCTACATCAACGGGGTGAAAGGTCTCCTTTATGCCCAGCTTTTGAGCAGCGCTTTTGAGCACCTCATCTGCCTTCGTCTCAACTGGACAACGGGAGGTTCCAAGCATGAACTTGGCCCTCTGGTAGAAGGGCATGAGCTCCTCCTTCCAGCTCTTCTCTCCAGGAAACCCCTCAAAAAACGGGTCAGGAGGAACAAGGTGCACATTGGCATAGATGAGGGAACCTCCTCCAACCCCTGCGCCCCCAAGGAGACCCAGCCCTTTGAAGAAGTGGATTCTGAAGTAGCCCTTCATGAACAGCTTTGGATTCCAAAGGTACCTGAAGGGATTTCTGTTGTGGGGTGGAAAGTCGTAGTCCTGGTACCAGCGGCCCTCTTCCAAAACCAGCACCTTGTAGCCCTTCTCTGCCAACCTCATGGCCGCAACGCTTCCGCCAAAGCCAGAGCCCACCACCGCGAAATCGTAAAGCTCCATGGCTCACCTCCCGAGCAGAGCCCGTCCCACCCTCAAGGCACCCTTCACCATGAAGTCCTTGAGACATACCCTCTCCCTCACCCGTCTCTTCAAAGGCAGCAGCATGAGTCTTTTCCAGCGAGAGGCCAAAGAGGGGGAGAAGAAGCCCTCTATGCTTCCCTTCATGATGCCCATAAGCCTTCTGTCCGCTGGATACCACCAGAGTCTGGGGAAGAAC
>JALWSI010000155.1 GCA_027080315.1 bacterium
TCCATCGGTCGCCCTGATATTACCCAAGCTGGCGGAGGGATTTGAACCCCCGACCTGCTGATTACAAATCAGCAGCTCTACCACCTGAGCTACGCCAGCACAACAGCCACACCAATACCCGGTGCCGCTTTGGACGAAGGCGGGTTAGAACATAAGGCCTGAACCATGTCAAGGGGATTGAAGAGAAAATTTTCAGTCCCTCTTAAACCACCTCCCTTCGTTGCCACCAAAACCTCTTTGTGCTTCTCTTCCCCACCATGAAGAAGGCCATAAGCATCAGGGGAGCAAGACAGCACAACCTTAAAGGCATAGACCTGGATATACCCCACAACCTCATGGTGGTGATAACAGGGGTCTCCGGTTCAGGGAAGTCCTCTTTGGCCTTTGACACCATATTTGCAGAGGGACAGAGAAGGTACATGGAGTCCCTCTCTGCCTACGCCAGGCAGTTCTTGGAGCAGATGGAGAAGCCGGAAGTTGAGAGCATAGAGGGGCTATCTCCCACCATAGCCATTGAGCAGAAGGCTCTAAGCAAGAACCCACGCTCTACCGTGGGAACCGTCACCGAGATCTACGACTACCTCCGCCTGCTATTTGCAAGACTTGGCACTCCATATTGCTACAAATGTGGCCAGAAGATATCGTCAACAACAGTGCAAGAGATGACCGACACCATCCTCTCATGGCCCCAAGGAGAGAAGATCATCCTCTTGGCCCCTGTGGTGAGAGAGAAGAAGGGAGCCCACCAAGAGGTGCTAAGGGGCATAGTGAGAGACGGCTTTGTGAGGGTGAGGGTGGACGGTGTCATCACAAGGGTGGAACACCTTGAGCCTTTGGATCCCAAGAGGCGCCACACCATAGAGGTGGTGGTTGACAGGATAAAGGTGGCACCAAAAGAGAGAGTGAGGGTATCGGACTCCTTAGAGATAGCCCTGAGGCTCTCAAAGGGCCTGGTTGTCGTCCTGAGGGAGGACGGCCAAGAGGAGCTCTTCAGCCAGCTCTACTCGTGCCCCACCTGCAATGTGGGGATACCAGAGCTTTCACCCCGGGCCTTCTCCTTCAACTCACCCTACGGGGCCTGTCCCCGATGCACCGGTCTGGGGTTCCACAAAGAGATAGATCCCCAACTTGTGGTGGTCCCCTCCCTCTCATTGGAGGAAGGTGCCATCATACCCTGGCAGAACTCCGACTACTACCAGCAGATCTTAAAGACGGTGACCGACTTTTACGGAATACCCATGGATAAACCCTGGAAGACCCTGAAAGAGAAACACAGAGAGATACTGCTATTTGGAAGCCGGGAGGCCATCACCTTCGCTTACCGATGGAAGGGGAGAAGACGCCGTTTTGTTGCCCCCTTTGAGGGGGTGATTCCCCACCTCACCAGAAGGTACCTGCAGAGCGAGTCAGAGAAGGTGAGGGAGGGAATAGAGCAGTATATGCGAGATGTGCCGTGTCCCCAGTGCAAGGGCACAAGGCTTAAGCCCGAGATGCTCTCTGTGAAGATAGAGGGAAGATCCATTGCCGATGTCACCGCCATGTCTGTGGAGGAGGCCTTGGGCTTCTTCAAAGATCTGAAGTTTTCAGGGCACAAGAAGGCGGTGGGAGAGAAGATAGTGAAAGAGATCGTGACAAGGCTGGGCTTCTTGAGAGAGGTGGGGCTTGGCTATCTCTCCTTAGACAGGACCTCTGCCACCCTCTCTGGAGGCGAAGGGCAGAGGACGAGGCTTGCAACCCAGATAGGTTCGGGTCTTGTAGGGGTCACCTATGTGCTGGACGAACCCAGCATAGGACTGCATCCAAGGGACAATCAGAGGCTACTCAACAACCTTAAACGCCTTGCAAGTATGGGAAACACCGTGATCGTGGTGGAACACGACAGGGACACCATTGAGCAGGCGGACTTAGTTGTGGATCTGGGCCCCGGAGCAGGGGAAGAGGGTGGGCACCTGGTGGCCATGGGCACCCCTGAAGAGGTGAAGGCCTGCAAAGAGTCTCTCACCGGAGGATACCTTTCTGGACGCCTATCTATGCCTGTGAGAGACTCCCGCCGGGAACCCAAAGGGTATTTAAAGATAAAAGGAGCAAGGCAGCACAACCTTAAAGGAATAGACGTGGCCATACCCTTGGGATGCTTCGTATGCGTAACCGGGGTGTCGGGGTCAGGAAAGTCCTCGCTGGTGGTTGACACCATTTACCCAGCCCTCCACTCCCTTTTGAACAAAGAGCCACTTCCCGCAGGTCCCTTTGACTCCATTGAGGGGCTTGAGCACCTACACAAGGCCATACTGATAGACCAGGCCCCCATAGGACGCACCCCCCGCTCCAACCCCGCCACCTACACAGGGCTATTCACCCCCATAAGAGAGCTGTTCGCCCAGCTTCCCCTCAGCAGGGCAAGGGGATACAGGCCCGGCAGGTTCAGCTTCAACGTGAGCGGTGGACGATGCGAGACCTGCAAAGGTGAGGGAGCCATAAAGGTTGAGATGCACTTTCTCCCCGATCTCTACGTACCCTGCGAGGCCTGCAAAGGAAGCCGCTACAACCGCGAGACCCTTGAGGTGCGCTACAACGGCAAGAACATAGCCGAGGTGCTGAACATGACCGTTGACGAGGCCCTGAGCTTCTTTGAGAACATTCCCCTTCTAAAGCGCAAGTTAACCACCTTAGCAGAGGTGGGCCTTGGGTACATGAGGCTGGGACAGCCCGCCACCACCCTCTCTGGAGGCGAGGCCCAGAGGGTGAAGCTGGCCAAAGAGATAGGCAAGCTGGCAAAGTACTCTTCCCTCTACATAATGGACGAACCCACAACGGGACTACACTTTCACGACATAGCCCAGCTCCTGAAGGTGATAGACAAGCTGGTGGATAACGGCCACACCGTGGTTGTGATAGAGCACAACTTAGATGTTGTGGCCTACGCGGATCACGTGATTGACCTCGGTCCTGAGGGGGGAGAAGGCGGGGGTCAGGTCGTGGCCTGTGGAACACCGGAAGAGGTGGCCTCGGTGGCAACCTCCTGGACTGGCAGGTTCTTGGCAAAACACCTTAAATAACAAGCATTTAAGCTGTTCAAAAATGGTGCAATCTAAGAGTCGGGCAAAGGGATAGGGAGGTTTGAGAAGATACTCACATAGTTATTCACAGGTTATGAACAACAAACTGAGAAAAGGTTGGGATTAGCCATAATCCATTGATAACAAAGGGATTATACCAAAAGACTTGGAAGCACAAGAGATAAGGGTTAGCTTAATGTGCAACCATCTCAGGGAGGATTGAAAATTGGCAGAGGATAAAAAGGAGAGCCTTGGGTTCAAGGTGGCCCTTAACCTCATACCCTACCTCGCACTGCCCCCTTACTGGCTATGGTGTTCAACCCTGCGCATCTCATACGTGAACCAGGAGAAGGCTGAGAGCATAAAAGAAGGAGTGGTGAGCGCCTTCTGGCATAACAGGCTGTTTCCAACGGTCTATCTATACAAGAAGTACAGGCCGGTCATCATGGTGAGCCGCAGCAAAGACGGAGAGATCATCTCAAAGGTGATTGAGAAGGTGGGTATGGGAACGGTGCGAGGCTCAAGCAGCAAAGGGGGCAAAGAGGCCCTTAGAGAGATGGTTAGGCTGGCGGGATGCAAAAGGCCCCTGGTGGTCATTCCCGACGGTCCAAGGGGACCCAAATACCAGGCCAAGGCCGGAGCCGTGATAGTTGCCCAGAAGACGGGGCTTCCCCTTTTGCCTCTATCCATGGGCTTCAGCAGGGCCAAAGAGCTGGGAAGCTGGGACGGTTTTCTCGTTCCCTATCCCTTCTCACGGCTGGTGGTAGTCTATGGAGAACCCAAGGTCATAGGGCCAGAGGCAGACGTAGAAGAAGAGCGGCTGTGGCTTCAGGAGGAGCTTATCCGTCTAAGTCACGAGGCAGAGAGGCTGGCCCGTGAAGGGTAACACGCTATGGCTCCATCACAAGGCCTGGGTCTTCAGGAGGATAAGAGGGTTCTTTGAGAAGAGGGGATACACCGAGGTCTTCACCTCTCCTCTCATTAAACACCCCAACCTTGATCCCAACATAGGGGTCTTCAAAGTGAGAGAGGGCCTATACCTTCACACCTCCCCAGAATACCCCATGAAGAAGCTGCTGGCACAAGAGAGGCACAGCATCTACCAGCTGTCCCCGGTCTTCAGGGACGACCATCAGGACAGGCTTCACCGCAAGAGCTTTCTCATGCTTGAGTGGTACGGGGTGGGTCACACCTATCTGGATCTCATGGAAGAGACCCAGGCCCTGATTGTAGAGCTTGCGTCGCACCCAAAAGGCGGAGGACCCGGTCTTGTGAGAAAGAGGAAAAGCACCATAGACCTCACTCCTCCCTGGCCAAGGCTAACCGTTGATGAGGCCTTTAGAAGATGGGCCGGGATCTCAATAGAAGAGATGAGACAAGAGGATCTCTTAAAGAAGGCCTTTGAAGAAAAAGGGCTCATCTACCACCAGGACGATCCTTGGGAGACCCATTTCAACATGCTCTTCGTCCACTGCGTAGAACCTCATCTCAGAGAGCTAAAGAGACCTGTCTTTCTCTACCTCTACCCAGAAGAGGTGGGGCTCATGGCGTCACCACACAGGCAAGACCCGTCCCTTGTTGAAA
>JALWSI010000156.1 GCA_027080315.1 bacterium
ATCGAGGCCTGCTTCAGCCGGGGGTGGTTGGCGAGCCCTAAGTAGTTGTTTGAGCAGAAGAGAAGCACCACTCTTCCCCCCATCTGCACCACAGGCCCCTGTTCGCTCTCAATGGTGCGCAGGTAGCGGTAGCGACCGGCGGCCTTTATCTCGTCAAGCTCTGGTCTCAGCTGAGAGTCAAGCCTCTTTATGGGGGCTCTATCTTCCACTTACCCTTCCTCCTCGCCCTTACCGAAAGAATACGAAACAGAGGGAGGATCATACTCCCTCAGCATCTCAAGGGTCACCCCCACCACCGATATCCCCCAATGGTCTGCCCTTTCCAGCAGCTCTTCTCTGTTCATAAGCACCGTCTCGTGGGCCTCAAAGGCAAGCACCTTGCATTGGGCATCAATAACCGAGTTCAGGGTCTCCATTCCAACCCCGGGCAGGTCCATGCGCTCCACCTGCCGGGGACGTTTAACCTTGACCACCACTGCTCCCTTGCCAGCCAGCTCCCCACCTCGGCGAATGGTGGCATCTGTGCCCTCAAGGCTTTCAACAGCGGCAACGGCCCTTCTTTTCACCACAACGGTCTGGCCTATTCCCAGTGAACCTATGGCCTTGGCCATGACGAAGCCGTAGGCTATGTCTCTCCACTGCTCATCTGTTGGCTTTGTCTTGCTTAGCACCCCTTTGGGGGCCATCAGAGGCGCGAGGACCTCTTTCTGTCCAAGCACCTCTATGCCGGAGTCCTCAAGAAAGTTGATTGCCGCTGCCATGAGGCTGTCGTCGCTCCAGTCTTTCAGCTTTCCCAGCAGCTTCAGAGCGGAGAGATCAACCTTTGGAATCCAGCCCTTCAGCAGTTCTCCCTTCTCCACCTTGCCAATGAAGACCACCTTTGAGGCCTTTCGGCTCTTCAGTCCCTTAACTATCCTCCCAACCTGGCCGGGAGAGGCGGAAAAGTAGTTATCTTCCTTCACTATGCCCTTATTGGTGCTGCTGGTGAGGTCGGCTATCACCACCTCTTTACCCTCACGGGATAGAAGGTCAGCCACCTCTTTAACTATGGGCCCTTTGCCTGCGATGAGGCCTATTCTACCCTCAGACACTGCTAACTAACCAAAGATTGAGACTCTTGCGTCAACCACCTTGCAGCCCTGGGGACCAGCCACTATGTCAACCTCCATAGAGGAGAGCTCGGGGTTCTCAATCCAGACCAAGTGGCATGCCGATACCACCTCTTGAAGGTTGGGAGGAAGCCCTTCCACCTGGGAGATCAGCTCCTCTTTAGAGGAGGCCTTTGACTCTTCCCTGTCGCCTTTGAGGAACCGCCTTATCCATTTGAAGGGGAAGGACCTCTTCTTCTCTCTCTGCCACGAGATGGATAGCTTATCCTCTTCTGGAATCAGCTCTTGCACCAGCACCCCTGTTACCCCTACCCAGGGGGTTGATGAGACTATTCTGCCAATCACCTGGGCATAGGCCTTGTCCGCTTCCTCTGCAGAGTCAACCCTGATCACCGCTTTGGCCTCGGCCCGGGTTATCACCTTTGTGGTGATGGGCTTAACCATAACAGGGCAGCCAAGCTCTTCTGCTGCGTCTTTTAGCTCTGTTTTGGTGAATACCTTGCGGTAGGGGGCCACATCAACCCCGTAATCCTCAAAGATCTCCAGTATCTCGGTGTTGTCCTTCTTCTCCCCGCTCTTTGAGAGCCTCTTTATTAGCTCTTTCACCTTCTCTCTGGCCTTCTCAAACCCCGAGGCGTCTTTGGAGAATAGCCTTTTTACAGAATCAAGCATGGTCTCCTCCTGGGCTTAAACGCCCTTATCTTTGTACTCTTTGGCCAAGTTGCAGTAGTGGGGAGCAATGCGTTTGTTCTCTTCCACCTCTTCAGGGGAGAGCTCTCTTACCACCTTTGCAGGAAACCCCAGCACCAAGGAGCGAGGGGGAATCACGGTGCCTGGGGTGACCAGGGCTCCGGCTCCCACAAGGGAGCCTTCTCCTACAACAACCCCGTCTAACAGGACGGCTCTCATGCCAATGAGGCAGTTGTCCTCAATGACGCAGCCGTGGGCCATAACCGAGTGTCCCACGGTGACGTTGTCTCCAATGGTCAAGGGGAATTTTGCGGTGGTCACGTGTAGAACAGAACCATCTTGCACGTTTGAGCCCTTGCCTATGCGTATGTAGTTAACGTCCCCTCGCACCACAGAGTGGAACCAGATGCTGCTTCCTTCGCCAATCACCACATCTCCCACAACCACCGCAGTAGGGGCGATCCATACAGAGGGGTCTATTTGAGGCTTTATGTCTCTGTAAGGGATTATCATCTCATCACCCCTCTTTTTTGCCCTCTGCCGCTTTCAAGGCGTGCTCCACCTCGGGAACCGAGATCTTACCAAAGAGCTTGCCCAAGATTTCCCAGTTTGAGTCAATGAGAAAGGCGGTGGGGAGAAAGCGTATGCCTCCAAAGTCAAGTTCAACCTGCTGGTCGCTCATTAGCACCTTGTAGTTTAGCGGATGGTCTGCCACGTAGTCTTTAACCGCCTGAGACGATTCGTTCAGGGCAATGGCTACTACCTGGATGCCTTTCTCCTTCAACGCGTTGAAGGTGGGTAGCTCCTCTTTGCAGGTGGGGCACCAGGTGGCCCAGAAGACCACCAGGGTGGGTTTCCCTTTGAGAGAGTCTGATGAGACCGTGTTTCCATTCAAATCCTTCAACTCAAAGTGGGGAGCAATGATAGGGCCGCTGGTTCTCTCTGAGCATCCTGCCAGAGTCAGCATTATCAAAAGCGAGAACACTCCCAATCGGTGAATCATTCCGTTCCTTTTTTTCATCTTGAACCTCCTCACTTCACTGCTATTCCAATCACCTTTATTCCTTCGTGCTTACACACACCCATAACCTTCACCACCTGTCCGTAGGGCAGAGAGCGATCAGCCCGTATGAGGGCGGTGCGATTGGTGATGGCAGAGTCTTTCTTCAAGATCTTCTCAAGGCCCTCTAAGGAGACGGGTTTTCCATCCAGAAAGATCTCGCCACTGGCAGGCATCTCAATGAGGTACTCTTTGCTCTTATTCTCTTTTACGCTTCCTGCTTTGGCTTCGGGGATCTTTATGTCAAGCCTGCGGGTGAAGCTGATGAATTGGGTAGATACCATGAAGAAGATGAGCAGCAGAAAGACGACGTCAATAAGGGGCGTAAAGTCTAAGGAGAACTCCTCTTGCTCCTCTGGGAGAAACCTCATCTCTCCTTCTCCAACACCCTGTTGATGAAGTCGTCCACCACCTCCTCCATCTCTACCGCGTACCGTTCACTCTTTGCCTTCAGGTAGTGGTAGAGGGCTAAGCAGGGGATGGCCACAATAAGCCCCGCTGCTGTGGTTAACAGAGCCTCTGATATGCCTTTAGCCACAAGGGATGGATGGCCGGTTCCCGCTTGGGCTATGGTGGTGAAGGCGTGAATCATTCCCAAGACGGTTCCCAAAAGACCCATCATGGGAGCCAAGTTTGAGATCACCCCTAAGACCCTCAGTTTGGAGGTCATAAGGGCCGCCTCTTGTCTTCCCGCCGACTCAATGGCCTGCTCCATCTTTGCCCTGTCGGAGTGCCTTGTCTCTATTGCCACCCTCAGTATCCTTGCCAGGGGCACATCTTCGTAGTGGAGACAGAGGTGGTATAGGTGGTCTATCCCTCCTTCGTCTTGGCAGGCCTTCACCTCTTTGATTAGAGACTCTGGCATGATCCCCTTTCTTCTCAGGCGGTAGAACCTCTCTAAAGCCACAGCCAGGGCCACCACAGAGGAGAGAATGATGGGGTACATCATCACCCCTCCCTCCTGTATGGTGACAATAGCGGCTTGAAGGTGGCTAACTATCCAGTTCATCTGCGTCTCCTTGCCGTTCTTTGATGGGCCTTAATCTATTATCCGAAGTGCATGGAATCAATGTAGATCTTCTCAAACTCCTCTTCTTCTGCAAGCTGAATCAGCTTTATGGTACGAGCAGTTTTTCTCATCCTTTCTGGGGTGTCTCTGTTTGCATTCCATAGCTCTGCGCCGCAAAGGGCCGTGTTGCCCAGCACAACCGTCTGGGCGTA
Organism: bacterium; assembly: GCA_027080315.1. GTDB lineage: Bacteria > Thermosulfidibacterota > Thermosulfidibacteria > Thermosulfidibacterales > JALWSI01 > JALWSI01. The sequence goes on from JALWSI010000156.1 coordinate 4,081, forward strand.
GGGGGGGATGGGAATGCCCAGGTCTTTGAGCCATTGGGGACTCAAGGAGCTGCCGAAGCCCCCTGCTATTGCCAGGGTGGCTATCTCCTCCAAGCTGCAACCTGACCGGTTTGCCAGGATCTTTATGGCGGCAGAGATGGCTGCAATGGCCATCTGTAGCTGGCGTATCTCGTCCTGGGATATGGATAGGCTGGTGTGGGGCAGATAGACCACCCGCGTACCACTCTCTTCTCTCACCTGACCTTCCCAGAGTCCGGAAAAGCGGGAGGGCTCTCTGATACGACCGTTTCGTCCTACCACCCATTCCCTCACCAACAGGGAGAGGAAGGAGATTATCCCTGAGCCACAGAAGCCTCTGGGTGTTTCCTCTTCCACTGTCTCAATCTTCAGGCCGTTATTCTCCTTTTCAACGGAGATCACTGCTCCCTTCTGCCATCCTATCCCGTGTTTGAGCCCCATGCCCTCAAAGGCTGGGCCCGCCGGGGCCGATGTGGCCCAGGTTCCCTCTTTAG
>JALWSI010000157.1 GCA_027080315.1 bacterium
GGGAGGGAGAGCCTCTAAAAATTATTAGGGATTTTTTGAAGAGAGCCAAGGATAACTGAAGGGGGAACCTCTCGCTGGTGTGACCTGGATGGTCGCCTGTATTGAAATGACCCTATCTACCAGGGATGATGCAGTCTTCTGTGTCTTTTGTGGGTTCTTCTTAGCATGCCTCTACGCTTCAATTTAGCGTACATCTTATCAAACTCTGCTTGTTGGGCGGGGGTTAGCTCAGCCTTTATCTTCTCGCTGGTCTCGTCAAATATTCTGGAGACTTCACTAAAGTGCTTGTTTCTCAGCTCAATGAGCCTCTTTTGAGACTGGGTGATTATTCTCTCTATCTTTCTCCTTTGCTCTGGGGTGAGGTCCAGCCGTCTGCTTAATACCCTTATTATCCGGGTTTTTCTCTTGCTAAGGTTACCGTGCATCATGTTTTGAAGCTGATGGCGTATGTAGAACTTTGTGGCTATTGAGCCAGCTACTGCGCCTACTGCAAACACCATGAGGAAGAGAACCGCTATTCTGATTCTGCTAACGTCACTTTTTTTGAGCTGTTTTGTCTCCATTCTAAACTCCAAAGATTGATATGAAACTCACCATAAGGGGATCCTGAAATAGGCCTGAAGAGAGCTCTTGGGGTAGCAGAGGTGTTTTGATGGCGGCCACTGAGAGGAATACCAGTATGGTGGCTAAAACAGGAACCAGCCTCCAGAATAGTGTGTCCCACCAAGGGGTTTCTTCTTCATAGGCCAATCTATTTATCTCTCTCATCACATTGGCCTGCCAGTAGGGGGATGGCTCAGGAGCCTGGCGAGAGAGATACACCCTTCTGAAAGCCTGTAGGATTCTTTCTGTGCCCTTCATCTAAGCCTCCATTATCTCCTTCAAGATTCTGTTTAACTTACGCTTTGCCCTCATGGATCTCACCTTCACGTTTGCGGTGCTCCAACCCAGCATATCTGCAGCCTCTTTAACAGAATACCCCTCAAGTGCCGTTAGCTCTAAAACCATTCTGTCTTTCGGAGATAGCTTTCCCATTGCCCACTCAAGGACCTGAGCAGCCTCCTCCTGGCGTGTTAGCTCATCAAAGCGATCTTTTGATGCTCTTCCCATCACCTCTTTCACCCATTCTCTCTGTTCCTGGGTGAGAGCATCAAGCTGTACCTCTCGTCTTCTGTATTGCTCTCTCCAGAAAGAGTATGCAGCGCGAAGGGCAATTTTGGATATCCAGCCTTTCCACTCTTCGGGGCTTTCACCTTTGAACTTGGGTAGTGAGAGGTAGATCTGCACAAAGGTTTCGTGGGCGATCTCTTCAATGTTTTGAGGCGGTAGGTGCTTGGCGAGAATAGAGAAGATGTATGGTTGGTATCTCTCCAGTAGTATCTGAAACCTCTCTGGCCTTCCCTGAAGAACCTCATTTATCACCTCAGCATCCGATGGCTCTGACCCCATCCACGTCTCCTTAATTCCCCGGGGAGAAATCTCCCCGGGGAAGGCCATCTAATCTTATTTACCTATCTCGCCTTTAAGCCATTTCATTATCATGCGTTCTCTCTGCTGTCTCCGGCGATTCATGCGTTTTCTGGCGCTCTCTGCCATCTCCTTTATCTCTTTTTGCTGTTGAGGAGTTAGTACCTTAAACACCTCCTGTTTCACCTTGTGCCTTAGAACCAGCATATCCTCTCTCACAGATGAGACTTTTCTCCATGCCGCTCTCACCTGACCCTCTGTTGAGCTGTCGTCAGACATCACCTTCCACAGGTTCTCCATGGCCTTGTCAAACTTATCCTTAAGGGCGGTGCGTTCATCTTTGTGTTTTGAGAGAATGCTGGCTATCTCGTCTTTCTGGGCATCAGTGAGGTTAAGTCTCTCTAAGCATCGCTGTAGATAAGACTGGGTTCCACCTTTTTTGCCCATCATGCCCTTATGCCCCATGCCCATCTTTGCCTGCACCCCAAAGGGCAGGGTCAACATGGCAAGGGCAATGACCAAGGTTATCAAACCACTCTTGCGCCTCATCTTTGCCTCCCGTATTGGTGATGACCACCACCGTTAGAACTACCATCATGGTTGTACTTATGGTGGTGCTGGTATCTGTTTCCTTCTCCGTCCATATTGCCGTTTCCGTATCGGTATTGGTTTTGTTGATCACAGTTCTGGTTTACGCAGTATCCACTCTGGTTCTGATGCTTACCGTATCCATAACCACCCCCTGCGTAGGCAAAGGGTGAAGCCACTATTGCTGCCAATCCCACTGTTGCCGCTAAAAGTTTCCACCTCTTCATGATCCTTTCTCCTCCTTTTTATGGTGTTGGTTTTGCGTAAAAGCTAAAATTTTGCTCTTCCTGCCTATCACCTCCTCTCCTTTAAGGTTGCATTCTATTTTTTCCTCCTCTATCTTCATTGGTTGTTGCAAAGGGGAGAAAGGTTACATATTATCTCTCCCCTGTGCTGGCAGAGGGATTGACAGCACAGAGATCCCCAAATAGAAGAGCCCTGGAAGATATGGGCGCTTAGTCGTGGAGGATAGAGAGATGGTAGCAATAATTGAGCTTGGGTCGCATCAGTACAGGGTGTCCCAGGGAGATGTGTTGGATGTTGAACTGCTGGATAAGGAGCCTGGAGAGCAGGTTTCTCTTTCCAGCGTTGTGGCTGTGGTTGGAGAAGACGGGGAGATTAAGGTGGGCCGTCCCTATGTGGACGGTGCCCAAGTTAAGGCCACTGTGATGGAGCATGCCAAGGACAAGAAGATTGTGGTGATGAAGTTCAAGAAGAGAAAGAACTACCGCCGCAAACAGGGGCATAGGCAGTGGTACACCCGTCTGCTTATTGATGAGATAGTGGCATAGGAGGTAGGCCATGGCGCATAAGAAAGGAATGGGAAGCACCAGAAACGGTCGCGATAGCGAGTCTAAGCGGCTGGGGGTGAAGCGCTTTGCTGGTCAGAAGGTTAGAGCAGGCAACATCCTGGTGAGACAGCGGGGCACCAAGTTCTGGCCGGGAGAGAACGTTGGCATGGGTAAAGACTACACCCTCTTTGCCAAGTCCGACGGGGTGGTGAAGTTCTACACAAGCAATAAGCGCCGCTACATTGCGGTGATGCAAGGGGCTTAATCGGGCCATTTCACATATTGAGAGCAGAAAGAACGGGAGCGGTGTAGAAGCCCTCCCGTTTTTTATTTGGGGTGAGGATTGTTCATAGACGAGGTAGAGATAGAGGTTGTTGCCGGTAAAGGTGGCGATGGCTGTGTAAGCTTCAGACGCGAAAAGTATATTCCCAAAGGTGGTCCCAACGGTGGAGATGGGGGTAGGGGAGGTGACGTGGTGGTGGAAGCCACCACCAATCTCTCAACCCTGCTTGACTACCGATACCGCAAAAAGAACAAAGCCGAAGACGGTAAACCAGGGGGATCAAACAACAAAACCGGGGCAGATGGGGAGAACCTTGTTCTGAAAGTTCCTTGTGGAACCCTTGTTTACGATGCCGATACAGGGTCCTTGTTGGGGGACCTTGTGGCTGAAGGAGACAGAGTAGTTGTGGCCCGAGGGGGGAGAGGTGGGAAGGGTAATGCACGGTTTGCCACTCCTACCCGACAGGCCCCCACTTTTGCCCAACCTGGGAGGGTGGGTGAGCGAAGAAGGGTGAGGTTTGAGCTGAAACTGATTGCAGAGGTTGGGCTTGTGGGTCTTCCCAATGCTGGCAAGTCAACCCTTATATCTCGCATCTCTTCAGCCCGGCCCAAGATAGCCTCTTATCCCTTCACCACCTTGGTACCCAATCTGGGAGTGGTTAATCTTGGGGGATACCGTCATTGTGTGGTGGCTGATATACCTGGCATTGTTGATGGAGCCCATGAGGGAGTGGGATTAGGGATAAGGTTCTTGAAGCACATAGAACGCACCAAGGTGTTGCTGCTTCTGGTAGATGTGTCGGGAATGGAGCACAGGTCTGTGGATGCCTTGAACACCTTGTTGAGAGAGATAAACTCTTATGGCCATGGCCTGAGCGAAAAGAGGAGGCTGCTTGTGGCCACCAAGATGGATGCGGCAGACGAAGAGGAGTTAAAGGCCCTGAGAGAAGAGGCCATGCACCGTGAAATGGATATGGTTGAGATCTCTGCCGTCACTGGCCAGGGCATAGAGACCCTTTTGGGCAAGATCAGGGAGATGCTTGATGAATCGTAGCGAGCTCCAGAAGGTTAGAAGAGTGGTGGTTAAGGTGGGCAGCGGGGTGGTCTCTCATCCTTCAGGGGGGCTGCGGGATGAAGTGATAGAGTCTTTGGCTGAGGATATTGCCCAGCTGATTCAGGATGGGCGGCAGGTGGTACTGGTCTCTTCTGGAGCCGTGGCGGAAGGTAAGGTGGTTCTTGGGTTTCACCGCCTTAAGAACGGAATCTCCATTCCTCAGCAACAGGCCTGTGCCGCTGTGGGACAGGCGAGGTTGATCTGGTCGTACGAGAGGTGCTTTGATCAGTTTGGACAGAAGGTCGGTCAGGTGCTTTTAACCCGGGATGATCTTGAGAACCGAAGGCGCTACCTCAATGCCAGGAACACCCTGTTCACCCTGCTCATCATGGGGGTGCTGCCAATAG
>JALWSI010000158.1:0-1297 GCA_027080315.1 bacterium
GAGATGGATACACCGGCTTCTTATTTTGTGAAGGTGAAGATAATGGAGCCTCCCCTTTGCCCGAGGTACACCGCCAGATACGTTGAGGGGGTTACAGTGGCGCCTTCTCCCCTTTGGATGAAGGTGAGGGTGAAGGCCGCGGGAATGAGGCCCATCAACAACCTTGTTGATGTGACCAATTACGTTCTCATGGAGCTTGGCCATCCCCTTCACGCCTTTGATTACGATGACTTGGAGGAACATACCATTGTGGTGAGAAGGGCCCGCCAAGGGGAGATCATCGTAACCTTAGACGGGGTTGATAGAGAGCTGGACAGAGACACATTGCTCATAGCCGATGCCTCTCGGGGAGTGGCCATTGCTGGAATAATGGGGGGCGCAAACTCTGAGGTGAGGCGCAGAAGCGAGAGAATTCTGGTTGAGAGTGCTTTTTTCAACCCAACGTCCATCCGAAGAACATCAAAGAGACTGGGATTACAGACAGAGGCCTCTTACAGGTTTGAGAGGGGTATGGACATTGAAGGGCTTGTTCTCGCCCTGAACAGAACCACCCATCTCATTCAGAAGGTTGCAGGGGGAATCTCTGCCAAAGGCTTCGTTGATGAGTATCCCCTTCCTTACCAGCCTAAACAACTGGCTCTAAGGCAAGAGACTGTGAAGAGGGTTTTGGGCATCTCTTTGTCAGAAGAGGAGATGGAGGAGACCCTCAACAGATTGGGATTCAATGCAAAAAGGCAGAATGGTTCAATTGAGGCAGAGGTGCCTCCTTTCAGGGCCCATGATGTGACCAGAGAGATAGACCTTGTTGAAGAGGTGGCGAGAATCCACGGTTTCCACAAAATCCCTTCTGAAACCCTGCGAGGAGCCCTTCCAGAAAAACCTATACCAACCACCAAAGAGCTTCAGGAAGGGCTTAAAGACCTTCTTTGGGCCTGTGGTTTAAAAGAGGTTATCACTTACAGCTTCATATCTCCTAAATGGCTAAGAGATCTGGGATTGGATGCAGAGGATCCTCGCCTTGATACCGTAGAACTTCTGAATCCTTTGACAGAGGATATGAGCGTTATGAGAACCACCATCTTGCCGGGTATCCTCCAGATTGCTGCTAAGAATCAACGCTCTAAGATCATGGACGGAGCAGTATTTGAGGTGGGAAGGGTGTTCAGAAAGAAAGGATCCGTCACGTTACAGGAGCCCTTGTCTTTGGCCTGTCTGATGATGGGACGCACCCCAGACCACTGGAGTGTTAAGGGAAGGGAGTACGATCTTTACGACATCCAAGGTGTAGCAGAACGGG
>JALWSI010000158.1:1307-14083 GCA_027080315.1 bacterium
GAACGGGTGTGGAGATGGCTGTTTGGCTCTCTTCCCGAAGTGGTAGAGTGCCAAGAACCCTTTTTGCATCCAGGTCGCTCATTAGAGTTTAGAGAGAAGGGAGTTTCTCAGGTTGCTGTAGTTGGTGAGCTACATCCTAAGGTTAGAGATGCCTTTGGTCTTAAAGGAAGAGTCTATGTTATGGAGATGTCTCTACCGGATTCCAGGGTTTCTGGAGCTAAGGGATTCACTTTCACTCCGCCACCCAAGTTTCCCGCCACGGTTAGAGACCTTTCAATTGTTGTGAAGAAAGGAGTTTCTCACGGAGAACTTCTCTCTCTTCTTAAAAAAACGGTATCGGAACTGGTGGAAGAAATAAGGTTAATAGATCGATATCAAGGTCCTCCTTTGGAAGAGGGGGAGGTTAGTTTAACCTACTCTTTCAGATACAGAGCCCCGGATAGAACCCTTACAGATGAAGAAGTAGAGAGCCTTCACCAGACTTTAGCGGAGAAGATAGTTAGCCAGATAGGTGCTAAGATACGCGGAAAATAGTTTCTTATATTGAACTCTAAGAAAAGGGGATCTAAGCGTTTTAGGTCCCCTTTTTCAGTATCTAATCAAGAATTATATCTTTGCGTGTAGTGCTAAAATAAAAGGTGAGAAATTTATAAAATTTTTCAAAAAGCTATTGACTTAATAGAGAATAATATCTATAAGGTAGGATCAAACCAGCGCTAATAAAGAGGAGGAGACGCACAGTGGGAGGAGAAAAGGGATATATAGGTGTAGGTGTATTCAGGGTAATAGGGTTTCTTATTATCCTATTACTGAGTGTTGGATGTGGAACTTCTAACGCTACTGATTCTCCATTTTCACCGCCGACATTCTCTTTTACTTTGTCTGCAATGAGAGGGGCTGCTCCCCTTACAGTGATTGCTCAACCCATAGTAAGTGGTGAAACAGGGGACTTTGCATGGGATTGGGATGGAGATGGTGATGTTGATCTTGTATCCCATTACAAGACCCAGCATCAGTACACAGAGATCGGAGAATTTGATGTTAATGCCTGGTTATACGCAGATAGTGGTAGAACATATGAGGCAGATAAGAAGGTTCATATAAGCGTCACAAACTCATTTACTGGCCCTTCTGGTACGGTGTCTGATACTGATAATCATGACTGGTCTACTGCAGAAAACCTTCCATTAGGTGCCACAGTTTATCGCCACTTAGGAGCAAACAGCTATCACTTTTATACCTTGAAGGTTTATGATTCTGGTGACTACATGATTAAGACCTGGGGATTGGATTCTGCTTCCCAGAGTGCTGGAGCTGTGGTTACTCTCTATTCCTCTATAGGTTTTGTTAAGGTTAGGTCGGGAGCATCTGTAGGCGGCAAGTTCGGTTATATGGTTGTGCCTTTAGATAAGGGAACCTATACAGTAGAGGTTATAAACTACAGTTCTGCTATAAACTACGGTCTTGCATTTAGCAAAGACACAGGAGAAAGACCGACTGGTGACTCAGGTGGTGATACCGGTGATGAAGGAGGTACAACAGGAGAAGGGTCTCATCCCGGCGCCTCTGTTCTCAATTGCGGTGACACAAAGAGCAGTACCTTGTCCACTGTAGGCGACTGGTACCAGTTCACCTTATCCTCAGATGCCCAGGTTACTATCACCACCACAAGGGCAACCAACTCTCTCACCACAGGGGCTCAGGTCACCCTTTATGATGCCTCTGATAGCCAGATTGCCACAGATGGTGGTGCCACAACTTTTGGGACCATTTCCCGGTCCTTAACCAGTGGAACATACTACGTTCTGGTTAAGGCTGTGGAAGGTTCAATAATTGGATCCTACTCAATAACCCTCACCTGTGCCAACAGCGAGGGAGACACCCCAGGAGGGGATTCAGGAGGTGGAAATGGAACCCTTAGCGTGCCAACAACCCCAACTATCGAGGTGGTTCAACTGCCAGATACAGGGCCTACTCCTGCGTATCCTTTGGCACTTCACGCAGATAAAGGTATGTACACACTTCTCCTCGGGACAGGTAAGTACTCTTCTCCTGTTGATGTCTATGTAGTGGCAACGCTTCAGTCGGGGAGCATGTGGATATTCAAGAAGTATGGCAATGAGGCGGGATTGACCACGCAGGTGGAACCCTACGTGTCTAACTCCACCGAGCCCACCGATGGCAGTGCTGATGTGTTAATAAAGATTCCTTCGGCTTTGTTCCCTTCAGGAACTACCACATTCTATCTATTGGTGGTGAATGCAGGAACCGATCTCTCTAAGATAGATTGGGAGCACGACGGGTATCTGCTTCAGTACTTCTCGGTGATTCATTAAAATAACAACCCTCCCTTCTGGATCCCCCCACAGAAGGGAGAAAGCACCTCCCTCAATTGGGGTGAGGGATCTCCCCTCTCCCTCACCCCGTCCTTTTTTACACTCCGTAGCGCTTAAGCACCTTTAGAACGTCAATGAGCTGATCCTTGCTCACAAGGAAGAAACGCTTTCTTACCCGTCCTTTGGGATCAATAATCACGAGGTAAGGAAGGTGCTTTATGGAATATCCCTTTGCAAGGTCAACAATCTCTTCGTCTGTGGCGTAGGCTATCTTGAAGTTCAATCCTCTCTTCTTCACCACCTCTTTGAGGTGGTCTAAGGCCGAGTTGTCGTTAACGGGATCCAGGAACACTCCAAGCACCTCAAGCCAGTCTGGTTTGTTATTGCACAATGGAATAAGGGTCTCCTCCTCCAGCCTTTTGCAAAGGGGACATTTCTCCATGGCAAAGTAGAGAATAAGATATTTCCCAGAGTAGGTGAGGGGATCTACCGTGCTGTTATCCAAGGTTTTTAATAGGAATGGATGTGCTGTTGGTAGGTTTTTTACAGCCCACTGTCTTCCCCAGAGATTCAGCCCTATCACCGCTCCCAGCACGGCGATGATTATGAACCAGTTTATCCTTGCCAATCTCCGAGGATTCACCTCGTTGGGTGGTCGGGGACTAAATAGCCCTCTCATAGATTCTGTACCTTTTGTAGAGAGTTGCTCCCATATCCTTTGATATAAGGCTATTCACCTTGTGATTGTCCTCTAATGTCCAGGATAGCTCTCCTCCTCTGTATCCCAAGCCCCTACCAGCTTTGAGGCTTGACAGGCACAACAGCAATTCAAGCCCTTTGTGACGCCACTCCTTCTTCACCCCCATGGCCACCATTCGGGCTCTGCTTATGTGTCGGGAGTAGAGCATCAACTTGCATATTCCAAAGGGGAATAGACTGCCCTTTAGTCTCCTTAACACCTGGTTGTAGTCGGGAAGGCTGATTGAGGTGGCAACTGGTGTCCCGTTCTTTTCTATGAAGATCACAAGGTCAGGCTTTATTATTGGACGTAGCCTTTTTGCCATGAACTCTATTTCGTCCTCGTCTAAGGGAACGAACCCCCAGTTCTCTTCCCATGCAGAGTTGTAGATCTCGGCAAAGCGCTCAATCTCTTTCTCAAACTCCCCCATTCTCATGCTGCGCACCTCTACTCCCGATCTTCTCTCTATTCTGTCGGCCACGCGGTATAGGGTCTCTGGTAGCTCCCTATAGGCATCCATCCAGAAGGCGAACAGGTCTTTGGCCTTTTCAAATCCCAGCTTCTCCATAACCTCGGCGTACCAGGGAGGGTTATAGGGCATCATGATCACTGGAGGATCGTCAAATCCATCAATAAGTAGGCCACATTCGTGGTTTATTGAGAGACTGAATGGGCCTTTTATGGTTTCCATCCCTTGTTCTTTTAGCCAAGAAGATGCGGCTTCAAATAGAGCGGTGTAAACCTTAGGATCCCTGATCGTCTCAAAGAACCCGAAGAAGCCTGCCTTCTCATTGTGTATTTCGTTGTGCCTGTGATCTACAGTGGTGGCTATTCTGCCTACTATTCTGCCCACGTTATCCTTAACCACGAAGAAGACGGTATCTGCATGCTTGAAGAAGGGGTTTCTCTCTTTGTCAAAGAAACGAAGCTGGTCAACTACCAGAGGAGAGACCCAGTTTGGATCGTCTCGGTATAGCCTTTTGGCCATGGTGATGAAGCCAATAAGCCCCTTACGGTCTCTTACCTCTTCAACCTCCATCAGATAACACCCAGCTCTTTCCCCACCTTCTTGAATTTCTCAAGGGCAAAGTCCATCTGATCTATGGTGTGGGTTGCCATGCAGCTTACCCTGAGCAGGGACTGTCCCGGAGCCACCCCTGGAGGAACAACGGGATTAACGAAGATCCCTTCCTCGTGTAGAGCCATGCACATCTGAAAGGTCTTAAGTGGATCTCTGATATAAACCGGGATCACTGGGGTCTGGGTGTTACCAATGTCAAATCCCAGACACCTGAATCCATCCTGCAGGTGATAGGTCACCTTCCAGAGCTGTTCCCTTCGTTCCGGTTCCTCTTTAAGTATCCTTAAGGCCTCTAAAGCCGCAGCTGCATTGGGAGGGGATATGCTGGCGCTGAAGATGATGGTTCTTGCCATGTGTTTAAGGTAATCAATCACCTCTTTGCTTGATGCTGCAAATCCACCAAGAGAAGCCAGGGACTTGCTGAAGGTGCCCATTATAACATCCACCTCATCTGTGACCCCAAAGTGTTCAGAGGTTCCTGCGCCTTTCTCTCCCATCACTCCCAGGCCGTGAGCATCGTCAACCATAACCCTTGCCCCAAACTCTTGGGCCAAGGAACATATCTCTGGCAGGGGGGCTAAATCTCCTTCCATACTGTAAACCCCGTCCACAACAATCATTATACCGGCTTCTTCGGGTATCCTTTTGAGGACATGGGTAAGATCCTCCATGGAGTTGTGGCGGTACCTTTTGGTCTTTCCCAATGCCAGTCTGCACCCTTCCACTATGCTGGCGTGATCTGATTTGTCGGCAATTACGTAGTCTCCCTTGCCTACCAAGGTGGCTATTATACCAAGGTTGGTCTGAAATCCCGTGCTAAAGAGAAGGGCTGACTCCTGCCCCACAAAAGAGGAGATCTCCTCTTCAAGTTCAAGGTGGATATCCAGGGTTCCGTTGAGGAACCGAGATCCTGCGCAACCGGTGCCGTACTTCTCAATGGCTTTTATGGCTGCTTCTTTCACTCTTGGATGGTTGGTGAGCCCAAGGTAGCTGTTTGAACCCAGCATGAGCAGCTGTTGGCCATCTATGATCACCTCGGTGTCCTGTTCTGTGCTTATGGGACGAAAGTAGGGGTATAAACCGGCCTTACGCACCTTTTCGGCCTGTGTGAAGGAGTAGCACTTTTCAAAGATATCCATACTCACCTTTTGACTCACTTTCTTGTGAAACGGATGGTTATAAAATCTCCATCCTTTACCTCATACTCTTTGCCCTCTATTCTCATCAGCCCTTTCTCTTTTGCCTCTGCCAGAGATGAGAGGCTCTTTAGCTGCTCAAAAGAGATAACCTCTGCCTTAACAAACCCTTCTTCCATGTCAGAATGTATCTTTCCTGCAGCCTTCACCACGGGGGTGTTTCTCTTAACGGTCCAGGCCCTGCACTCCTTCTCGTTGCCGGTGAAGAAGGTAACAAGGCTGAGAAGCTCGTATCCCGCTTTTATTAGGGCATCTAAGCCCCTCTCTTCAATTCCCATCTCTTCTCTGAAGAGCTCCTGCTCTTCAGGATCCATCTGGGCAAGCTCAGCCTCTATCTGGCCCCGAATGATTACAATTGGAATCCCTTCATTTTTGCACCTCTCTATAAGAGGTGATGCATCAACTGCTGGTTCTCCGTCTTCCCCCACGTTCAATACGCATAAGCGAGGCTTTAGGGTTAGAAGCTGGTAGGGTTTTAGAAGGTTCAGCTCTTTTGGTGAGAATTCCTCCAAAGGCAAGAAGCGCTCCTGTTCCAAAAAGGAGACCACTTTCTCTAAGGTTTCTGCCTCTCTTGCCCTGTCTTTGTTTCCTATCTGAACAAGCCTTTTCACCTTGGCAAGGTGCTTTTCAACAAGCTCAAGGTCAGAGAGGATCAGCTCTATCTCTACAGTCTCCCAGTCGTAGAGGGGATCCAGCTTGCCCCTGACGTGGGACACATTGCCGCTCTCAAAGGCCCTGACCACCTGGGCCATGGCATCCACCCCTCTGATGTGGGAGAGAAACTGGTTTCCTAAACCCTCTCCCTTGCTTGCACCTTCAACCAGGCCGGCTATGTCCACAAACTCCATCACCGTTGGTACTGCTTTGGGGGATCCCACAAAGGACTGAACCACAGGTAATCTTGGGTCGGGAACCTCAACCACCCCTGTATTTGGATCAATGGTGCAGAAGGGGTAAGATTCTGCTGGCACCGATGATGATGTCAAGGCATTGAATATGGTGGACTTACCAGAGTTAGGAAGCCCTATTATACCGCAAGAGAATCCCATTATTCAGGAGTCTCCTCGGTCTCAACCTTGCATGATGTTTTGTTGATTATTGCCTGCTTTCTGCCTTTAGCAATCCACATCACAGGTCCCCAAGAAGCATAGATCATGGCCATTATCCAAAGGGATATCTTGGGCTCAGAGAGCACCACTGCTATGCCAAGAATGACACAGAAGAGAACAATAAAGGGATACCGTCTGTTGAATATTCCTTCTTTGAAAGCCACATAGGGTATGTTGCTCACCATTAGAAGGGCTGTGCATATGGCTATAACTGCAACAAGCAGCACCTCCAATTTAGGGGCCCCGATGTGAACTGAGCTATGTGTGAATATGTAGGTGGTTGCAACCACAGCAGCAGCGGCAGGTATGGGAAGCCCAGTAAAGCTCTTGGTGTTTGGACCATGTGAGGCCTGCACGTTGAATCTCGCAAGCCTTAATGCTCCACAGGTTAGGTATAGGAAGGACAGCATCCACCCTGCTCTGCCCAGACGTTCAAGAGCCCAGAAGTAGAGAAGAAGGGCAGGGGCTACTCCGAAGGCCACGAGGTCGCATAAAGAGTCGTACTGCACCCCGAAAGAGCTTGTGGCACTGGTTAATCTGGCAACCTTACCATCCAAAGCATCCATGATCATAGAGAGAATTATAGCCCAACAGGCCACCTCTAAATTGCCTTTTAGTACGGCTACAGAGGCGTAAAAACCCCCGAATATGGTGCCCGTGGTTATAAGGTTTGGTAAAATATAGACTCCTCTCTTCAACTCTTCTCCTCCGTCATTGCCACAATGCTCTCTCCAGACTTAACATTCTCTCCCTTCTTCACCACAAAACGGGCAAAATCCCTTGGCATATCAAGCTCTACCCGGGAACCAAAGAGGATCATGCCAATCCGCTCTCCTCGGCTCATCCTGTCTCCCACAGATGCCCAGCATTGAATGCGCCGTGCTATCATACCAGCTATCAGGGAGACCTGAAACTGCTCTCCAGTTGAGCTCTTAAAGGTTATGATTACCCTGTTGTTTTTTGAGGCCTCAGGGAGATTTGCCGACTTGAATCCCCCCTTCTCTCGCCTTATCTCAACCACCTCTCCATCCATGGGGGCCCTGTTCACGTGGCAGTTGAATAGTGACATGAAGATGGCAAGGTGCGTGCCATCTTCATCTTCTTTTACAACCACAACCTTACCATCTGCAGGTGAGACTATTGCCTCTGGTATGGGAGGAACCTCCCTTTCAGGATCCCTGAAGAATAGCACGAAGAAGAGGGCGAGAACCACAAAGAGGGTGGAGAGAAAGTACCATCCCGCCATCCCTGTAACAAAACAGGCGCCTATGGCAGAAAAGATAAATGGCCTGCCCTCTTTTCGCGTCTTCATTAACTAAGGTCTCACTTCTTTATCCAGGACATCATACCCCTTAACTGCTCTCCCACCTCCTCAATGAGATGCTCGGCATCTCTCTTGAGAAGGGCATTAAATACGGGTCGTCCAGCCTGGTTTTCAAGGATCCACTCTTTGGCAAACTCTCCGCTTTGAATCTCCTCCAATATATCTTCCATCTCCATTTTGGTCTCTTCTGTGATTATCCTTGGCCCTCTGGTGACGTCTCCATACTTTGCAGTGTCGCTTATGGAGTATCTCATGCCCTTGATCCCAGCCTCATAGATGAGATCAACAATAAGCTTCAGTTCGTGGCAGCACTCAAAGTAGGCCACCTCAGGCTGATAACCTGCCTCCACAAGGGTTTCAAATCCTCGCATGATCAAAGAGGTGACACCTCCACAAAGAACCACCTGCTCTCCAAAGAGGTCGGTCTCTGTCTCCTCGGCAAAGGTGGTCTCAATAACACCGGCTCTCGTTCCTCCAATGCCTTTGGCATAGGCCAAGGCGATCTCTTTTGCCTTTCCAGAGGCATCTTGCTCAACGGCAACTAAACACGGAACCCCTTTGCCTTCCTGATAGGTGCGCCTCACCAGATGCCCTGGGCCCTTGGGTGCTACCATGAACACATCCACGTCTTCCGGAGGCACTATCTGACCGTAGTGGATGTTGAAACCGTGGGCAAAGGCTATGGCATCTCCCGAGTTCAGGTTAGGGGCTATCTCTTCTGCATAGACTTTTGGTTGCAAGGTATCGGGTATGAGAATCATAATAATCTGGGCGCTTTTTGCAGCCTCTCCAACATCCATCACATCAAGTCCAGCATCCTGGGCTGCCTTGCGAGACTTGCTGGTGGGGTGAAGCCCCACCACAACGTCAACGCCACTCTCCTTCAGGTTCAGGGCGTGGGCGTGCCCCTGGCTTCCGTAGCCGATAACTGCCACCCTCTTTCCCTGAAGCAGGGAGAGGTCAGCATCGTTGTCATAATAGATCTTTGCTGCCATGATAACTCCTCCTCAATGATGGGGGGTTTGAGTGAGTTTAAGGCTCTTGGGGCCTCTAACTACGGCCACCTTACCTGTCCTCACTATCTCCCTTATTCCGCAGGGCTTAAGAAGCTCTATGAAGGCTTCTATCTTTCCTTCGTCTCCTGTGATCTCTATAACGAAGGTTTCAGAGCTCACATCAACTATCTTGCCTCTGAATATGTCTGATATCCGCATAACCTCTGCCCTGCTGTCTCCCTTGGCATTCACCTTAACCAGTACCATCTCTCTGTCAACGAACTTGTCCCCTGAGGCAGTGAGATCAACCACCTTTATCACGTCTATCAGCCTTCTGAGTTGCTTTATGATCTGCTCAATGATCTGGGGATGGCCAGATGTCACTATGGTGATTCGTGAGACTGAGGGATCAAGGGTTTCGCCTACAGAGAGGCTGTGAATGTTGTAGTTCTTGGCGCTGAAAAGGCTTGCAATTCTTGCCAACACACCTGGCCGGTTCTCCACCAAGAGGGCTATGGTGTGTTTTCTTATCTCGCTCTCGTAACCGTTAGCATTCTTCACAACAGTACCTCCTGCTCCGCTTAGGTGGGGAAGTTCAAAGGCAATAGGTGTTTCAAGGTCTTGCCATTTCTCTCTCCCGATGGAGCATCAAGGATCATGTCACTAACAGAAGCCCCGGCAGGCACCATGGGGAATACGTTTTCTTCCCTGTCAACCACCACGTCCAGAATAAAAGGTCCAGGGGTCTCAATCATCTCTCTTAGTGCATCTTCAACCTCATCAGGCTTATTTATCCTTTTGGCCTTTATCCCGTAAGCATCGGCAAGTTTGACAAAGTCCGGTTGAATACTCATATCGGTCTCTGCATGGTTTCTGTCAAAGAATAGGGTCTGCCACTGGCGCACCATACCGAGATACTGATTGTTAAGTATAAGGATCTTAACAGGTATCTTCTCTTGAATAACCGTGCCCAGTTCTTGAATGTTCATCTGGATACTGCCATCACCGGCAATATCAATCACCACCTTGTCTGGGTTGGCTATCTGGGCCCCTATGGCAGCGGGAAAACCAAATCCCATGGTGCCGAGCCCTCCCGAGGTGATGAATCGGCGAGGATGTAGGTGATGGTAGAAGAGGGCGGCCCACATCTGGTTCTGACCCACCTCAGTGGTGATTATGGCGTCTCCCTTTGTGATCTCGTAGAGTTTCTCAATCACAAATTGTGGTTTTATCACCTTCTCGTCGTAGGCGTACTGCAAAGGATGTTCCTGAGCCCACTCTTTTATGGATTCAAGCCAGGCCCGGTGTTGTTCCTTCCAGTCAAGCTCTTTCCCCTTTAAGGCGGTAACCAGTTGTTTTAAAACCTCTTTGGCCTCCCCAACAACGGGAATGTCTACCACCACGTTCTTGCTTATGGAGGAGGGGTCTATGTCTATGTGGATGATCTCTGCATTGGGTGCAAACTCTGAGACCTTTCCAGTCACCCTGTCGTCAAACCTTGCTCCCACTGCCACTAAGAGATCGCAGTTGGTTATAGCTGTGTTGGCTACGTAGGTTCCGTGCATGCCCAACATTCCGAGAAAGAGGGGACTGTCTCCTGGAAAGGCACCAAGACCCATGAGGGTTAAAGTTACAGGGGTGAAGGTCATTTCAGCCAATTCTCTAAGCTCTTGGTAGGCATTTGAGGCTACAACCCCGCCTCCTGCATAGATAAGGGGCTTCTTTGCTTTGGTAAAGGCCTCCGCTGCCCTCTCTATCTGGTGTGGATGTCCCTTGGTGCTTACAGAGTAACCCCTGATCCTCACACGCTCAGGGTAATCAAATTCGGCTTCTCCAACAATGACGTCCTTGGGCATATCAACCAGTACTGGCCCCGGTCTCCCTGTGGTGGCGATGTAGAAGGCTTCTCTTATCACCCTTGCAAGGTCGGCAGTTTCTCTCACCAAATAGTTATGCTTGGTGCAAGACCTGGTTATTCCTACTATATCTGCCTCTTGAAAGGCGTCGTTTCCTATCAGGGTGGTTGGAACCTGACCGGTGAAGACCACCACAGGCACAGAGTCTAAGTATGCATCGGTTATGCCTGTCACGGTGTTTGTGGCACCGGGGCCCGAAGTGACCAGCACCACCCCTGGCTTCCCACTGGATCTTGCATAGCCTTCAGCGGCGTGAACAGCGGCCTGTTCGTGGCGTGTTAGCACATGTCTGATCTTAGGGTAGTAATCTTTCAGGGAATCGTAGAGGTTGATCACAGCTCCTCCAGGGTAGCCAAACACAACCTCTACCCCTTCTTTCAATAGAGATTCCCAAAATATCTGGTAGCCCTTTAAAACTCTTTTCTCTGTTTCCATTTAACCCCCCGGCTAAATTTATATGCTATATGCCTTTAAACACCGCTCCTTCGTCTGCGGAAGAGACCATCTTTGCGTATCTTCCCAGATACCCTTCAGTGATCTTTGGAGGCGGAGGTGTCCATTCATCTCTCCTTTTGGCGAGCTCTTCATCTGAGATCTTTACGTCTATTCTTCTGGCGGGAATATCAATCACCACCGTATCGCCATCTTTCAGAAGCCCTATAGGGCCACCCTCCATTGCCTCGGGAGAGACGTGTCCCACGCAGGGGCCCTTGGTTCCACCAGAGAATCTGCCGTCGGTGATGAGTCCCACGGTGTTGGAGAGACCCATGCCAACAATTGCAGAGGTGGGAGAGAGCATCTCCCGCATTCCTGGTCCTCCCTTGGGTCCCTCGTATCGGATTATCACCATGTCTCCGGCCTTTATCTTGCCAGAGGTTATGGCTTCCATTGCTGCCTCTTCAGAATCAAACACCCTGGCGGTGCCTTCTAACACCATTGCTTGAGGATCAACTGCGGTCTGTTTCACAACAGAGCCGTTGGGGGCAAGGTTGCCTTTCAAAACGGCGATGCCGCCCTCTGGATGGTAGGGGTTATCAACGGGCCTTATGATGTCATCATCGCGAACCTGGGCTTTCTGGGCGATCTCTATTGTGGTCATGCCGCTTACGGTGGGAAGATTCTCTACTTTCTCTCCTAAGCGTTTGAATACAGCGGGTATTCCCCCTGCGGCATCAAGGTCCTCCATCATGTAGTCTCCGCCGGGACGCAGGCTACAGAGGTGTGGAGTCTCTCTACTTATTCTGTCAAAGGCCTCAAGCTCAAGATCCACCCCTGCCTCTCTTGCAATGGCGAGGAGATGCAGCACGGTGTTTGTGGATCCACCAAGGGCCATATCAACCTTTATTGCGTTGTAGAAGGCCTCTTTCACCATGATGTCCCTTGCACGAACCCCTTTCCTCACCAGCTCCATAAGGGCTATTCCGCTATCAAAGGCTATTCTTTTCTTTCTGGCTAAGACCGCAGGGGCGGTGCCACATCCAGGAAGTGATAGACCCAGAGCCTCTGTTAAACAGGCCATGGTGTTGGCGGTATACAGACCCTGACAGGATCCGGCTCCTGGACATGCCTCTATTTCAAGCTCGTGAAGCTCGTTTTCTGAGATCATGCCAGCTTTGCAGCGACCCACGGCCTCAAAGGTGTCACGAACCAGAGAGAGTCTCTTGTTTGCAAGACGGCCAGAGAGCATGGGACCGGCTGTTACCACAACAGTGGGCAGGTTAAGCCTGCCTGCTGCCATAAGCATGCCGGGGGTTATCTTGTCGCAGTTTGTTAGCATCACCAGTCCATCAAGCTGATGAGCCTCAACCACGCTCTCAATCATATCAGCAATGAGCTCACGGGAGGGTAGAGAGTACTTCATGCCTTTGTGTCCCATGGCCACGCCATCGCAGATTCCAGGGACGGAGAAGAAGAAGGCATAACCTCCCCCTGTGTGAACGCCTTTCTCAATCCACCTCTCAAGGTCGCGCATCCCAACGTGGCCTGGAATGAGATCGGTGAAACTGCTAACCACCCCGATAAAGGGCATGTCCCACCCTTTCTTTGGAACCCCAGTGGCATACAATAGAGCCCTGTGAGG
>JALWSI010000158.1:14093-17004 GCA_027080315.1 bacterium
CTGTGAGGAGCTCTTTCTACTCCTTTTTTGACAACATCGCTTCTCATGGTTGGTTCACACTCCTTCTCCCTCTTTTGATAACGGGATTATGTAAAGGTTATTCATAGATTGCGCAAGATTGATCTATGGGTTCTTGAAGGTTGGCTGGTATGTTACTCATCGTCTGTGGCTTATTCTTAAATTTCTTTTGTAATGCCTTTTCCCTTCTCTCAGTATTATCCCTGCAATTATATGTTAGGTCTTCTAACTCTCTTATCCCAGATTGCAATATGTGGACCTTCAATCTAAGAGTAGGACTTTATAGACCGGTTACTCCCTTGCCCCTGCCTCTTTTAGCAGTTGCCCTATCTCAAGGTAGCCATTCTGGGTGGCAAGGCTCAGGGCTGTTTGGCCTTTGTTGTTTTTGAGGTTGACATCAGCTCCATAGGCAAGAAGAAGCTCCACAATATCAAGCTGGCCTTTAGAGGCAGCAGCCATTAGGGCTGTTGTGCCGTTCTTATCCTGGGCGTTTATATCCGCACCGTTGGCGATTAGGACTTTCACAATCTCAAAGTTGCCGTTAACAGCAGCAGCCATCAGAGGGGTTATGCCGAATCTGTTTTGAGCGTTGATACTTGCACCTCTGGTGATGAGGTTCTTGGCTATGTCAGAGAAGCCTTTGTAGCAAGCCTTGATAAGTGCAGTGTCCCCTATGAGGTCTCTCTCATCAATCTTTGCACCTTGTTCAAGAAGCATTCTTGCAATAGCAAAATTGCCATTCCAAGCTGCCACCATAAGAGGCGTGTAACCCCTTTGGTCTTTGGTGTTCACCTCTGCCCCTGCAGCTAAAAGGAGCTTTACGATATCGGGGTTTTCGTTCTCCACCGCCCACATTAAGGCAGTTCGGCCATAGGGGTCTTTGGCGTTAACATCTGCCCCATTGGCAAGAAGGGTTTTCACTATATCTACGTAGTTGTGTTTAACGGCACATATTAGTGGGGTGTCACCACGTGAGTCTCTGGCGTTAACATCTGCCCCTTTTGCAATAAGCGTATTAACAATTGAGATGTGCCTTTTCTTTATGGCGTATATGAGCAGATTTTCGCGATTGCCGCCGTGGCAGCTTACAGAAGGATACACCCCCAATACCACAAAGAGTATGCCTGAAACTATCAACCTTCTCTTTTTTACAGTTAGCTTCATAACATTTGTCCTCTCTTACTATTAAGTAGTTTTCTCGTGCTCTGCCGTTTACTTTTCACACACCTCCCCTTTATATCTCAGTCTCGCTTGTGTGGCAAGCAAGCAGCTGAAGATGTTGCTAATGTGGTTGAGTTTTCCAAAGGTTTTAATGTTGTGAGGATGGATAGGGGGTGTTTGTAAGGTTGTTTTGCCATTCTGAGGTGCTGTGTAGATCGTTGGGTGTTAAATAAGGCAGGTTTTTGCCTTTAAGGAGCGGATCCTACCATTTCTACTTCCCATTGTGTTGGACGAGAAGAATTTCCCCTTTCACTTTTCTGAGAAGGACAACTGGGTGGTTAAGGATAAAGGGGCCTCACACCGTGAAGCCCCGCGTTTTCATCTATTCTTCTTTCTTTGCTAAGGCTTTGTTTACGTAGCGTGTTAGACGGGACTTCTTTCTCGCTACGGTTCTTTTGTGAAAGACACCTTTTGAACCTACCTTGTCAATCATTCTCAAGGCGTTTCTCAAAAGAGCCCTGATCTCCTGCTCTTCTTTCCCTTCCTCTATGGCAAATAACACCTTTTTCGTCTCGGTCTTCACCCTTGATTTCCACGCCTTGTTTCTCAGGCGGCGTTTCTCGTTCTGACGAGCCCTTTTAATTGCCGATTTAATGTTTGGCATTACCCGGTAATCTCCTCCTCTCCTCAATGATGGCGGGGCACCTATGCCACGCCCATTCCACCTTGTCAACAACCCATTGTGCAATTTGCTCTTTACACCACCACTCTGGTTCTGTCATTACTTTGGCCATGCTCAGGTACCCCCACATAGATCCAGTGATCGTGAAGATAGGTCCACTACAGGTGAGATGGTATGGACTTATGTATGTGGTGGGGTTTGTGTTGGCCCTCTTCATAATGCGTAGAATGGTGAAAGAGGACGATGGTACCTTATCTGTTCAGGATGTTGAAGATCTGTTATTCTACCTGATTATTGGTGTTCTGCTTGGGGGTAGAATTGGATATATTCTCTTTTACAACCTCCCCTATTATCTTAATCATCCCTCTGAGCTTCTGGCCTTTTGGCACGGGGGAATGTCATTTCACGGTGGGCTCATAGGCACAGTGATAGCAGGAGCCATATTTGCAAAGAGAAGGGGGGTCTCTATTTGGAGAATTGCCGACTACGCTGCAGTTGCTACCCCTCCTGGATTGGGTTTGGGGCGCATAGGCAACTTCATAAACGGAGAACTCTTTGGCAGGGTGACCCATGTGCCGTGGGCCATGGTGTTTCCTCAAGGAGGGCCTTTGCCAAGGCACCCTTCTCAGCTCTACGAGGCTTTTCTTGAGGGACCAGTGCTCTTCTTTATTTTATGGTGGTTGCGTAAGCGTTCTATGCCCCGGGGTGGGTTGCTTGCCTTCTTTGTCATTGGTTACGGAGTGATAAGGTTCTTTGTGGAGTTTTTCAGAGAGCCCGATCCCCAGCTGGGGTTTGTGCTTGGGCCATTCACCATGGGACAGGTGCTCTCATTCTTTATGGTGGTGTGCGGCGTTATCCTGTGGTTCTACCTTACCAGTAGCAAACCAGACGGTTTGCGGGGTGGCAAATAGGGTATATTGTTTTTGGTTGTCTTTGTTGGGGCAAAATAGTATCTTACCTTCTGGTTCATAAATGGCTGTTTTAAGGGAGATGAGGCTTGAAGAAGAACAAAGAACCGTCTCAGGCGAAGCTGCTCTCCAAGGAGAGAGA
>JALWSI010000159.1:0-739 GCA_027080315.1 bacterium
ATCATCAAGGGTGCAGAACATCTTGATCTCTCTAACACCCATGTGGGCGTTGCAATGTATGTTTGTGCCCTTGAATCTCTCCTCTTGCACCGCCCTGGCCCTTGCCGCCCTCTCCCTCATCTGGGCGGAGGTGGTTCTGGGGGTGTCGTCCTTAAGTTCCTGATACTCCAAGGCGGGAACAGTGACAAAGAGATCAATTCTGTCCAGAAGTGGACCGGAGATCCGTGATTGATACCTCCTGATCTGGGTTGGGGTGCAGGTGCACTCCCTGATGGGGTGTCCCAGGTAACCGCAGGGACAGGGATTCATGCTGGCCACAAGCATGAACCTTGCAGGATAACTCAGGGTTAAGGCCGCCCTGGCGATGGTGACAACCCCGTCCTCCAAAGGCTGACGCAGCACCTCAAGGGTATTCCTTTTGAACTCAGGGAGTTCGTCAAGAAAGAGCACCCCGTTGTGGGCAAGGCTCACCTCTCCGGGATGGGGAATGCTACCCCCTCCAATGAGAGCCGCATCTGATACCGTGTGGTGGGGGCTTCTGAAGGGGCGCACAGCCATCAAAGGCCCCTTCAAGGTGCCGGCGACGCTGTGGATCTTGGTGGTCTCAAGGGCCTCCTGGAAGCTGAGGGGAGGCATGATTGAGGGTATGCGACGGGCCAACATGGTCTTTCCCGTGCCAGGATTGCCAATTAGGAGAAGGTTGTGTCCCCCTGCAACGGCAACCTCAATGGCCCTCTTT
>JALWSI010000159.1:749-10667 GCA_027080315.1 bacterium
CTCTTTGCGGCCTCCTGTCCCTTCACATCGGCAAAGTCCTCGTGGTAGCGGCAGGATTCAGAGAAAAGGGCCTCCCGATCCACCACAACGGGGGAATGGGAGGAGTTTCCGTTGAGGAAACCCACCACCTCAAGAAGGGTGGACATCTCATAAACCTCCAATTCCTCCACCAAGGCACCCTCTTCCCCTTGGCCTTTTGGCAGGATCACGCCCTTAAAACCCTTCTCCTGAGCCATTGCTGCTAAAGGGAGAATTCCCCGCACCGGTTTGAGCTCCCCGTTTAGGGATAGCTCTCCCACCAAGAGATGGTCCTGAGTCCGGGTTGGAGAGACCAGCCCCATGGCAACCAGGATCCCCACCGCCATGGGAAGATCAAAGGAGGCTCCTTCCTTCTTCATGTCTGCAGGGGCGAGGTTGATGGTGATCCTCTTCATGGGGAAGTCAAAGCCGGAGTTCTTCAGGGCGGGTCTCACCCTCTCTCTGGCCTCTTTCACAGCGGCATCTGGAAGCCCCACCACGTTGAAGGCAGGCAGACCCCGGGAGAAGTCAACCTCAACCTCCACAGGGTGGGCATCCACCCCAACCACGGCTCCGCTCCAAACCTTTGCCAGCATGACGGATAGAGTATCCATGAGTTTCAAACGGTTTTCAAGGACTGAGAGGGGAGTTATGCTTATCTATTCCTAACAGAAAAGAGGCTTTTCTTCTTCCCCTGCGGGTCAGATCCTGCTCTCAAGATAGTCAACCATCTGGCTCATGGTGAGTTTCACCGTGGAGGGGCCTGTGCGAATGTAGAAGTCCTCGTTTTTTCCTATCTTGAGAAAGACGGGCTTTCTCACCCTCTCGCATTCAATCACCAGAACGGTCTTTCCCTTTACTGTGCCCAATCTGAAGGAGATGAACCGGGAGAACTCGGGGCCTATGTGGTCGTTAACCAGGCTTTTCAGGTGTAGAAGGCATCTGTCTTCGCTCTCAAACTCGTCTGCCTCTATGCCTACGATCTCTCCGCTGTCGTCAACACCTATGACAATCATGCCTCCGTCGGTGTTCATGAAGCCCACCACGGTCTTCAGCCAGGCAAACTCTATCTCTTTTGCCTTCTTTCCCGTTTTGAGATTGGTGCGCACCGTTGATTTGAATTCCAAGGTTGCGCTTTCTCCTCCCTCAATGAGGGTTAGCACATCACGCTCAAAGTCTGCCTGGGATACCTTCTGGGGCAGGTCCCTGAGCTGGTAGCTGTACTTTCTCACCAGCTCTAAGGTTAAAAGCACCCCCACAAGGAGCACCCCAAGGGCCATGAATAGTAACTGGGGCCAGCCCCTTTTTACGCTTCCTGTGATCTCAGACTCTGGTATCACTACGCCAATCCAGGTCATTCTGCGGCTCTCAAGCAGTGGGGTGAAGCCTGCCCACCAGGTGCCATCTATTCTTGAGAACCTCATTATCCACAGGTCCTTCTCGCCTTTGTTTTTGATGCCCTTCCACCACCTAAGGGCCTCTTCAATGGGAATCACAGGGGCGTTGTTTCCACTGGCTAAAAGCTCTTTTGACTGGTTGGTGGTGATCACTGTTCCATCGCTTCTCACCAAAATGATACGGCGGTTCTTGCCCACCTTGAGACTTCTCAGGTAGTTGATGAGCTTTTCCTCCAAGAGATCAAAGGCCATCACCTGAGCCACTCCAGGGCTCTTGGGATCACTCCAGGATATGGCTGCTGTAACCCCGATCTTTCCCGAGTAGGGGAAACGGTAGGGGAACGTCCAGGAAAGCACTCCAGGCCCCTTTGAGAGGGCCTTGACGAACCAGGGGCGCAACCGAGGGTCGTAAGAGGTTGTCTCCCACCATGAGTCCAAGGGCCCAGAGGAGTCCTCCCACAGTTTCCATAGGGCGGTTCGTGGTCCCCTCCCTGAGGGCACCCAGCGGCTTCTCCAGTTTTTCCCAAAGCGCTGGAGAAAGAACTCTCCTCCTTTGGAGTTTGCCATGTGCACCGCCTCAATCTGGGGATAGAGCTGCAGCATGGGCAGAAGAAGCTTGGTGAGCCCCTTGTCGTCCAGATCGTTCCACACCCCCGCCTTGCCCCATTTGGCACCCAGCTCTAAGGAGGTCTCTATGGGGCCCACAAACTGGCCAAACTGCCGCTTAACTAAGGCCATGGTGTCAACTATGATGCTGCGGGCCACCTTCTCTTTGATCTTGGTGCTTTGGTAGATCATGAGGCCTGCAAGGAGGGATGAGGTTACAATCACGATGATCAACACATCCCTCAAGAGCCTTCTTTTTATGTTTTTGGGACCCCATTTGAGAAGGTTCTTCAGATTGTTGCCCATGCTCATTTCCCTGTCTTTTCCTCTTCTTCCTTTTGATGGGTTAGGTTAATCCCTGCCCTTATCAGGGGCAAGCCTCCTTGTCTCGGTAACTGCCCCAGGATACCTTTTCCATTGCCATGGAGAGGAGGATCTTGGAATCGGTGGAGAGGGCCATACGCTCTGCCCCTGATCATCCAGGGGTTTATGTGTTCAAAGGTCATGGAGACCGGGTCCTCTATGTTGGTAAGGCCAAGTCTCTTCGTAACAGACTTCGCTCTTACCTGGCGGTTGATAGGCTGTCTCCCCGTATGGCCTACATGATGAGAAGCGCCGAGGCCTTGGATACGGTGCTGGTTCCCGATGAGCTTAACGCCCTGATCTTGGAGAGTAACCTCATCAAGCGCCACAGGCCTCCTTTCAACATTCTCTTGAGGGACGACAAGCACTACCCATACCTGCGCATTGATCCGAAAGAGGATTTTCCGAGGCTTGAGCTTGTGCGAAGGGTGAAGAGGGACGGTGCAAAGTACTACGGCCCCTATGTGCCTACCTGGACGGTGAGAGAGACCATCTCCCTTTTGGGTAAGGTGTTCATGTTGAGGCAGTGCAAGGGGGAGCTTGAGGTGGGCAAGATGGAGAGACCCTGCATAAATCACCAGATGAAGAGGTGTCTGGCTCCCTGTTGTGGAGGGGTGTCCCGTGAGGAGTACTCAAGGCTGGTTGCAGGGGTGCAGGCGGTGCTTTCTGGTAAGGGCGAGGGGATTCTGAATGAGCTGAAGGCCCGGATGGAGGCTGCAGCAGAGGAGTTGAGGTTTGAGGAGGCGGCGAGGTTAAGGGATCAGCTCATGGCACTTCGTAAGGTGATGGAGAGGCAAAGGGTGCTTCTGCAGAGGGAGGTTAACTGGGATGTGGTGGGAGTGAGCCGAAGGGAAGAGAGGGTTATGCTCCACCTCCTTATTGTGAGAGGTGGGATGCTTATTGGTGAGAAGAGCTTTCCCTTCAGTAAGGTCGGCTCAGTAGAGGCATGTCTCAGTTTTCTCTCCCAACGGTACGCCTCTGATGAGGAGCCTCTGCCAGATGAGATCCTTTTGGGCGTTGAGCTGCCCCCTGAAGAGCTGGAGCTCTACCTCCAGTGGTTCTCCGCCAGAAAGGGCAGAAAAGTGGGAATAACAACCCCCAAGCGTGGAGAGAAGGCCTCTTTGGTGACCATGGCCTCAGAGAGGGCCAAAGAGGAGATGATGAGGGAGCTCCAGAAAGAGCAGGAGAGGCTTGAGCTTCTGAAGAAGGCCAAGGAGAAGCTGGGCCTTAAAGAGGTGCCCTTGAGAATAGAGGGGTTTGACATCTCCCTCTCTGGAGGGAAGGACCCGGTGGGATCAATGGTGGTCTTCGTTGAGGGGGAGCCGTGCAAAGAGGATTACCGTAGGTTCTCTATCCGCACAGTTGAGGGCACAGACGACTATGCCATGATGAGGGAGGTGCTCACCCGCAGGTTCTCAAACACCGAGCTAAAGCTACCCAACCTGCTCCTCATTGACGGAGGACCAGGCCATCTTCAGGTGGGGATAAGGGTTTTGACCGAGCTTGGTCTGCTTGAGGATGTGGAGATCCTCTCCATTGCCAAAGACAGGGTGATGCATCAGCAAGAGAAGGTTCACCTGCCTGGAAGAGAAGCCCCTCTTCTCCTGGATCCCTCCTCTTCGGTTCTGCACCTGCTGCAAAGGGTTCGGGACGAAGCCCATAGATTTGCCGTCTCTTACCATCGCCTCAAGAAGGGAAAGAGGGTTAAAAGCTCTCTGCTGGACGGCATTGAGGGCTTGGGCCCTGTGAGGAGAAAGAGACTGGCGGAAGCCTTCTCCTCTGTTGATGAGATTCTACAATCTTCCCCTGCAGATCTGAGGGAGAAGGCTGGGATCCCAATAAGACAGGCCGAGGCCATTCTTAACAGGCTGAGAGAGAAGAAGAGAGAGCCCTGAGCAGCAAGGGGAGATTCACACCCCAATATTGCTCCTTAGAGGGAGATGCTTTAGATTAGACTATTGGGGAGATAAATCATGGAGATAGAGAGGTTAGACAGATACAGGTACAAGATTCCCACCGACTACAGGCCCGGTATGCAGGTGCCGGGGATTCTCTACTGCGACTCTAAGCTCTTCTCTGTTGTGAGAGAGGATGGTTCCTTAGAGCAGGTTGTTAACGCCGCAATGCTGCCGGGGGTGGTGAGAGCTTCCTTTGCCATGCCAGACATCCATTACGGATACGGGCTTCCCATTGGAGGGGTTATCGCCACGGATCCCGCCAAGGGAGGGGTTGTTACTCCAGGAGGTGTGGGATTTGACATAAACTGTGGGGTGAGGCTTCTGGCACTTCCTTTAGAGGAGTCAGAGGTCAGGCCAAGATTGAAAAGTCTCGTTGAGGCCCTGTTCAAGGCCATTCCCACAGGGGTTGGTGTGGCTGGCCCCATCAGGCTGTCCAGAAAAGAGATGGACAGGGTGCTGAAGAGGGGCTCTGCCTGGGCAGTTGAGCAGGGATACGGCTTTGTTGAGGACCTTGAGAGAACAGAGTCCCTTGGCACCCTTTCCGAGGCTGATCCTTCAGAGGTTAGCCAGAAGGCCTACGAGAGGGGAAGGGACCAGCTTGGCACCCTTGGGTCAGGTAACCACTTTGCAGAGGTGCAGGTGGTTGATGAGGTGTTTGATGAAGAAAGGGCTGAGGCTTTGGGGCTTGCTGAGGGCCAGATTGCGGTGATGATCCACTCTGGTTCAAGGGGACTGGGGCATCAGGTGTGCACAGACTTTCTGGGGGTTTTTGGAAAGGCTCTTAAGACCTATGGAATCTCCGTGCCCGACAGGCAGCTGGCGTGTGCCCCTGTGGAGAGTCCAGAGGGAAGAAGCTACATCGGGGCCATGAGCGCTTCTGCCAATTACGCTTGGGCCAATAGGCAGATCCTCTCCCACTGGGTGAGGGAGGTGTTTGAGGATCTATTTGGAGTCTCTCCTGAAGAGATCAGGCTCATCTACGACGTGGCTCACAACATCGCCAAGTTTGAGGCCCACCAGGTTGATGGAAAGAAGCTCAGGGTTTTGGTGCATCGCAAGGGTGCCACAAGGGCTCTTCCTCCGGGAGATTCCCAGCTGCCGGAGTGCTACCGCATGGTGGGACAGCCTGTGGTGATCCCAGGGGATATGGGAAGGGCATCCTTCCTCCTCTGTGGAGAGCCTGGTTCCCAGGAGTGTTTCAACAGCTGTTGCCACGGAGCAGGAAGGGTGCTCTCCCGCAGGGCGGCAAAGAAGGCTGCCAGAGGGCGCTCAATATCCTCCGAGCTTGAGAAAAAAGGGGTTATGGTGAGGGCGAAGGGAAAGGCCACCCTCATGGAGGAGATGCCCGAGGCATACAAGGATGTCTCCCAGGTGGTTGAGGTTGTGGCTGGGGCAGGGTTGGCCCGACCGGTTCTAAGGCTCAGGCCTCTGTGCGTTGTGAAGGGGTGAAAACCTTTTATGGATCAGCTTGAAAAGCTGAGAGGTGTAGGGTAATCTCTATGAACCGATAGAGATTTTGTTAAAATGTGGTAGAAAGGCGTATTAAGACCAGAAAAAGGAATAGGCTGTTAGTGGGAAGAGATCTCAGGTAGGAGAAAGAAGGATAAAAAGGACGGTTGTCCGGAAAGGGGGAGACTGAGGAGATGGCTGGGGGTAGAGAGGGTCTGCGACAGACGCTTCTTACTGAGGAGCAGGGACGTGAGGTTAATAAGATTCTTAAGGATCTTCGCAAGAAGGCCCAGCTGAGCCTGGTAATTCTCCTTGACGTTAGTGGGCAGAGCATCGTGCATGCGTCCCGAAGCAGGAAAGAGGTGAGAAAGGCCGTATCAGCTTTGGTTGCAGGCAACTTCGCCGCCTCTGCAGAGCTGTCCAAGCTGGTGGGAGAGACCATGTTCCGCTGCCTCTTTCACGAGGGAGAGAACGCTTCCGTTTATGCGTGCAAAGTGGGTGAGCACTTCATCCTCTTAACCGTATTCCCCTCCGATGTGAGATTTGGGCTGGTTAAACTGTACACCTCTAAGAGCGTGAGAAGGTTAGAAGAGATTCTCAAAGACGTTCATCTGGCAGAGGAAGAGCCCGAAGAGGAGGAGAGGGATGCAGACTTTGACGAGGAGCTTGACATGCTATTAGAGCAGTTCAAGAGGGAGTTCTCAGGGGAGTAGCTGGGGTTTTCAAAGGCCTATCGGTGCATTACTGGTTCTCTTAAACAGAGATAACCTCTTTAACCGCTTCTAGAACCTCCTCCACAAAGATGGCTTCAAGGCATGGAGCTATTCCATGAACAGGAGTGCACTCTTTAAAGAACCGTTCTCTGCAGGGACTACACTCAAAAGCGCTCCATACCTCTCTCTTCATGTTCTCAGGCAGTAGGGGACCGGTCTGGTTGGGGGAGGTTGAACCAAATACCGCTACCACTTTAACCCCCAAGGCTGAAGCCAGGTGCATAGGTCCGCTATCGTTTCCCAGAAATAGTTTGCATTTAGACAGGATAGCCGCCATCTCTGCAAGGGAGAGATCCTGTTTAGGCACATTGAGGGCTACTAGAGAGCCCAAATCCTTTTCCATCTCAAAGGCCATCTCCTTCTCCTTCCTTCCGCCTAAGATGACCACCCTCCATCCCTCTTCTCCAAGTGCTCTGCAAACAGAGATGAACCGCTGAAGAGGCCAGCAGCGCTCCCTCTTTGAGGAGCCGGGATGCACTGCCAGAAGAGGGGATCCATTACCACCAATGAGGCTACCCGCCTTCTCAAAGGCTCTTTGGGGCAGAGAGACCCAGGGTTTGGGGTCATCGTCAACCCCGATTCCTCCTGCCTTTAGTATCTCCCTGTACCTCCATGCCTGGTGCTCTGAGACCGGTTCCACCTTACGGGAGAGTAGCCAGCCCCTGCTGTCTTTGGGGGTACCTGTAAGGGTGCATAGCCCTCCTAAGAGGCCCATCACTGCAGAGCCAAAAGAGTTTGGCAGCAGGACCCCCTTGTGCCCTTTTTGCTTCAGGAGCGCTTTTGCTCCTGAGAGGATGCTCTTCTTATCCATCTTGAGGAGAAGGTGGTTAAACTCGCCTGAAACAAGCTCAAGGATGTGGGCCTGCCCCAGCAGAAGCACCTCCTCTCGCTCTAAGGGTTCCCTCAGAGAGGCCAGGGCCATGATTGAGTCTCCTACCCAGGTGGGCATGATCACAACAATAGGATGGGCCACTATGCCATCTCCTTCACAAGGGCTCTAAACGCCTCTCCCCGCTCTGCATAGCTGCCAAACTCATCAAAACTTGCACAGCCAGGGGAGAGAAGCACCGTGTCTCCCGGCTGGGCCATTTTAACGGCCTCCTTCACAGCATCGGCCATTGATGAATGAAGCGAGAGCTCCACCTTGCTTCTCTTCAGGTCCTCCCCAATCTCCTTGGCCGCTTCTCCAAATATGAGCACCCTTTTGGCCTTCTTCGCCAGAACGGGAAGGAGGGGTGAGAATCGGAAACCTTTGTTTCTCCCTCCCAGAAGAAGGATTATGGGGCTATCCAAGGCGGTAAGGGCGTGTTTCACTGCTGAGGGATTGGTGGCCTTGGAGTCATCCACAAAGGTGATTCCGCTTTTCTTGTGAACCACCTCAACCCTGTGGGGCTGCCACTGAAAGTCCCAGATTGCCGAGAGGGCCACCTCTGGTTGCAGACCCACGGCGTAGGCCCCAAGCACCGCTGCCATGAGATTAGACAGGTTGATTCGCTCCTGAAAGGTGAGCTCTGCAAGCTCTTTTAGACGTTCTCCCTTGAATATGAGCCTACTACCTTCAATCCTCATAAGGGGGAAGGGGGGCGTTTGAGAGTACCCAAAGGTCAATAGGGCTGCGGGGCACTCTTTCACTATCTCCATCACAAGGGGATCGTCTGAGTTTGCCACAACCCTGTCCTGGGGCTCTATGTTTATGAGTATCTTCCCTTTGGCTTCGGCGTATTCTGCCATAGAGGGGTAACGATCCAGATGATCCTCCTCTATGTTGAGCAGCATGGCCACCTTGGGGTGAAACTCTGAGATGGCCTCAAGCTGAAAGCTGCTCACCTCAAGAACGATCCAGTCCCTCTCTTCCTTGGAAAGAACGAAGTGGGCGAGGGGATCTCCAATGTTGCCCCCTGCCCAGGCCTTTAGCCCTGCAGAGTTGAGTATGTGGGCGAGTAGAGCTGTTGTGGTGGTCTTGCCGTTTGTGCCGGTTATGGCGATTACCGGTGCCTTTGTGTGGCGAAAGGCAAGTTCCATCTCTCCCATAACCTCCACTCCCATCTCCCTGGCGGCTTTTAGCCAGGGCAGGCTGTAGGGCACCCCGGGGCTGATCAGTATCTTGTCAATTCCCTTCCACCCCTTGGGTTCAGGGGCCCAGATCACCTCAAAATGGCACCCCTTATTCTCGCACATGGCCTTTAGCTCACGGGCCTTTGCCTCTTTCTCTAAGGTGGGTGAGCCCTCGCATACTGTTAAAGAGAAGGGATTTTCTCTCTCCAAGACAAGCCTTGCCCCCCAGTATCCTGAGAGACCGAGTCCCACAACGAGCCAGTTCTCTCTCACCTTATCTTCAGGGTGCTAAGCCCTATGAGGGCGAGCACTATTGAGATTATCCAGAATCTCACAATCACCTTTGGCTCTGGAAGCCCGAGCTGCTCAAAGTGGTGATGGATCGGCGCCATGCGAAAGACCCTTTTGCCTCCGGTGCTCTTGAAGAACCCCACCTGGATCATAACCGAGAGGGTCTCGATTACGAATATGCCTCCAATCACCACCAGCAGAAGCTCCTGCTTTGCAATAAGGGATACCGTTCCCAGAAAGGCTCCCAAAGAGAGGGAACCTGTATCTCCCATGAACATCTCGGCGGGATACGAGTTGAACCATAGAAAGCCCAGGCTGGCTCCCACCACTGCACCGCAGAGCACCGCCACCTCTCCTGCTCCTGGAACGTAGAAGATATTTAGGTATGAGGAGAACTTCACGTTGCCTGCAAGGTAGCAGAGAAGGGCATAGGAGGCAGAGCAGATGGTGACAGGGAGAATGGCCAAGCCGTCAAGGCCGTCGGTGAGGTTCACCGCATTTGAGGCTCCCACGATCACCAGAAGGGCAAACAGAAGGTAGAGCAGGAGGGGCAGGTGGGGAGTTATGTTTTTGAAGAAGGGCACTAAGAGATCCTGGGAATGAAGACCCAGATGGCCCTTCAAGAGGTATCCAATCACCACCGCCATGGCCACCTGCCAGAGGAACTTGGCCTTCGTTCCGATCCCCTTAGGGTCCTTCTTAACCACCTTCAGGTAGTCGTCGGCAAACCCTAATGCACCAAAGGAGTAGAGGGCGAACAAGGCGGCCCATACAAGGGCATTTTGAAGATCCACCCAGAAGATTGAAGATACGGCCACAGAGATCAGTATGAGCAGACCCCCCATGGTGGGGGTTCCGGCCTTCTTTTTGTGGGTTTGGGGGCCGTCGTCTCTGATCACCTGCCCCATCTGGTGTTTTTTTAGGGCGTTAACCACCCTGGGGCCAAGAATGAAGGATACGAAGAGAGCTGTGAGAAGAGCGTAGATTATTCGGAAGGTGATGTAGTGG
>JALWSI010000159.1:10677-16931 GCA_027080315.1 bacterium
GAGTGGAAGAGATTGAAGGGGCTGTACTTTGCAGAGAGGGCGTAGAGCAGTTTCCAGATCATGGTTCCTCCTTTTTGAGCTCGTCAATCACCTTTTCCATCTCCATTCCCCGGGATCCTTTAACCAGCACAACATCTCCTTCCTTAAGCCATCCTCTCAAAAAATCTGCCAGCTCTCCGTGGGAGTTGAAGCTCATGGCTTTCACCCCTTGCCTTTTTGCCTCCTCACAAGCCACGGCTGCCAGATCTCCGTAGGTGCATAGAAGATCTATTCCGAGTTCTGCAACCAACCTTCCCGCCCTGCGGTGGGCCTCTCTCTCATACTCTCCCAGCTCAAGCATGTCTCCCACCACAGCTACCCTGCTACCCGCTCCCATTGATGCAATAGTGCGAAGTGCGGCTTCAAGGGAGTCGGGATTGGAGTTGTAGGCATCGTTCATAACCATCACACCGTTTACATACTCCCAGGAACATCTGCCCCATGGAGGGGAGAAGCTGGTCAGTCCCTTTACGATCTCTTTTAGCCCCACAGGCCATACCAAGGTGGCAGCCCCAATGGCGGCTAATGCGTTGTAGATGTGGTGGGTTCCTGGCACCCCTATCTCTGTTAAGGCTCTCTCTTCGCCTCGGCACACAAAGAACCTGGAGCCTTGGGGAGTCTGTTCCAGAACCTCTGCCCTGATATCACCCTCTCTTAGGCCAAAGGTTAGTTTCTTCTCAAAGGCGATCTCTCTGCATCTGGGGTTCTCCGCGTTGGTTACAAGCCACCCATCTTGCTCAACACCTTTGAGTATCTCCATCTTGGCTTGCTTCACTCCCTCAGGGCCTCCTAAGGGGCCCAAGTGTCCCTGGCCAATGGTAGTGATCACAGCCACGTGGGGACGGGCAATCTGAGAGAGTATTGTGAGCTCGCCGGGTTGATTGGTTCCCATCTCAAGCACCAGAGCCTCTGTATCTGCCGGGGGGTTGGCAAGGGTTAAGGGCATGCCCACCAGGTTGTTGAGGTTACCTGGGTTGGTGTGCACCTTCATTCCCGTGGAGAGAATGGCCTTCAACATCTCCTTTGTTGTGGTCTTGCCGTTGCTCCCGGTGATGGCCACAACCTTGCAGCTCAGACGGGATCTCACCAGGGCTGCGATCTGGTGCAGGGCGCAAAGGGTGTTATCCACCAGAATGTGGGGGTGATCCACAGGCCTGCTGGTTACGGCAAGAACCGCCCCCTTCTCCATGGCTTGATCCACAAAACGGTGGCCGTCAAATCTCTCCCCTTTCAGGGCAATGAACACCTTGCCTTGGCAATCGCCTCTGCTGTCGGTAGAGACCCCTTGGTAGGTCGTCTCCTCAGACACGGGGCCAAGATCTCCTCTGCCTCCCAGGGAGGTGAAGATGTCTCTGATTTTCAACCTTTGTTCCATTTGGGAGAGTTTAATTAGACCCAAGTTGGTGAAAAGTCAAAAGAAGAATGGGAGTTTGGTGCTTGACGCCCCATGGTTTCAGATTATCTTTTGTGCAAGGATGCGGGTCTTTGTGAAGACATACGGTTGCCAGATGAACTTCCACGACAGCGAGCTGATGCTGGGCATCCTTGCGGCACAGGGGCACACCCCTGTGGAGGACGAGAGGGATGCAGAAGTGATCTTGTTAAACACCTGCGCCGTAAGGGAGAAGGCGGAGCAGAAGGTTTACAGTGAACTTGGGAGGCTGAGGCGTCTGAAGGGGGATAGGATTCTGGGAATCTGCGGCTGCGTGGCAGAGAAGGAGAAGCATCGGATCTTGGAGAGGATGCCCTTTGTGGATGTGGTGCTGGGTCCCGGCCACATTGAGGAGATCGGAGAGGCTGTGGATAGGGCCAGCCAGGGACAGAAGAGCCTGTTGTTGGGGTTCAACGGAACAAAGGTGCTTCAACGGGGTGTGCCCAGGGCGGTGCGCAGCAATCCCTATTCTGCCTTCATCACCATAATGGAGGGGTGCAACAACTTTTGCACCTACTGCATAGTGCCCTACACCAGGGGAAAGGAGAGGAGCAGGCCCCCTGATGAGATCGTGGCAGAGGCTGAGGAGCTGGCAAAAAGGGGGGTTAAAGAGATCACCCTTTTGGGGCAGAATGTTAACTCCTACGGCATGGGACTTCCTGAACCCATAAGCTTCTCAACTCTGCTCAAAAGGGTGAGCGGAATAGAGGGGATTGAGAGGGTGAGGTTTGTGACCTCACATCCCAAGGACTGCTCAGAGGAGCTTATGGAGGCCATGGCCAGCTCTCCCAAGATCATGCCTTATTTACATCTTCCTGCCCAATCGGGCTCCGATAGGGTGCTGGAGCGAATGGGCAGAAGATACACCGCGGCCCACTACTTGGAGCTGATTGATGGGTTCAGAAGAGCTGTTCCCCACATGGCCTTCAGCTCTGACTTCATTGTGGGATTTCCCGGGGAGACCCAGGAGGACTTTGAGGCCACCTTAGAGCTTATCAAGAAGGTGGGATACCACGGGGTCTTTGCCTTCAGGTACTCGGTGAGGGAGGGGACAGAGGCGGCTAAATGGGAGGACGATGTTCCCAAGGAGGTGAAGAGCGAGAGGTTGACTGAGCTCTTTGCCACCCAGGACCCCATAACCGAGAGGATCAGTGAGTCATATCTGAATCAGAGGGTGGAGGTGCTCTTTGATCGCTTACATTCAGAGGGAGTGTTGGAGGGACGCACCCCAACCAACAAGATCGTGAGGGTGAAGGGAGATGAAGAGAAGCTGGGAGAGATTCTCCCGGTTAAGATAAAGAAAACAAGCATGTACATTCTGGAAGGGGAGATAGAAACGGAGGTGAGTCATTGATGATCAAGATGACTGTGGAGAGAATCATTCTGGACCCAGTTAGCAACGCACCCATCGTTATTCTGAAGGACGAGAAAGAGACCAAGGCCCTTCCCATCTGGGTTGGAATCTTTGAGGCCAACGCCATTGCCATGGAGCTTGAGAAGGT
Organism: bacterium; assembly: GCA_027080315.1. Classification (GTDB taxonomy): domain Bacteria; phylum Thermosulfidibacterota; class Thermosulfidibacteria; order Thermosulfidibacterales; family JALWSI01; genus JALWSI01. The sequence continues at coordinate 13,651 of JALWSI010000159.1, forward strand.
GGTTAGCCCCAGGCCCATGACCCACGATCTCATGAAGGGTATGCTTGAGACCTTCAACCTGAAAGTCACCAAGGTTGTTGTTGATAACCTGGTTAACAACACCTTTTACGCCACCATCCATGTGGTGACCCCCATGGGTGAAGAGAGACAGATAGATTCTCGCCCCAGCGATGCCATAGCCCTTGCCCTGAGAATGAACGCCCCCATCTTTGTTGCAAAGGATGTGGTTGAGCGGGCCACCTGCATAGAGATCTCAAAGGAGGAGGATCTCTTGAAAGAGTGGCTTGAGGGGCTTGATCCTGAAGAGTTTGAGAAGCACAAGGTTTAAGCTAAGGTTCCTCTATCACCCTTAGTAGCACCTCGTTTGAGAGGACCAATAGATGGGGAGGTATCTTCCAGTAGCCATCCTTCAAAATGAGGAGGCCATCTTGCTCAAGGTTTCTGAACCTTCTTTGCAGTGAGGGGTTGTCGTTGAATAGAGGGTGTGCAGAGGGCGCTCCCCAAGAGGTTCTCAGCATCAACATGGCGGTTTCAGATGCCTTTTTGTGTGGTGGCAGCTTTTCCTCCCACGCCGGAGTAAGGTTACCTTTCAGGTAAGACTCCAGATTGACAGGATTGCTCCAGCGTTTCCCATTGAGGTGTGATACCGCCCCAAGGCCCAGTCCAAGGTAGTTGCCGTTGCTCCAGTAGATGAGGTTGTGAAGGCAGTATCTTTCCTCTCTTGCGTAGTTGGAGATCTCGTATTGGTGGTATCCCTCCTCTTCAAGGGTACCCTTAACGGTTAAGAATAAACCCTCCCATTCTTCCTCAGAGGGAAGGTAACACTTTTTTGTCTCCACCGCTATTTTTAAAGGAACCTCTCCCTCTAAGGTGAGGCTGTAGGCAGAGATGTGGTTAGGATTGAACCTTAATACCTCTTCAAGGTCGTTTCTCAAGCACTCTCGGGTCTGACCTGGTATCCCGTAGATTAGATCCACAGAGAGCATAAACGGCGCCTTAGACAGGATCTCTAAGGAGTTTAGGGACTCTTCTCTGGTGGAGCTTCGTCCCAGAACCTTCAACAGAGCTTGAGAGAGGGTCTGAACCCCAATGCTGACCCTGGTCACTCCTCTTCTCTGAAAGAGGGATGTTAGGTCTTCATCAACAGCAAAGGGATTTGTCTCTACCGTCACCTCTCTTGGAGAGGGAACCAGAGAGCGCGCGGTGTCCAACAACTCTTCCAACAGAGGATGCGGCAGCACAGTGGGGGTTCCGCCTCCTACGTATATGGTGAAGCGGGAGAAATCCTCTGCTACCAAGGGTATTCTGCTCCTCATCTCCCCAATAAGGGCTTTGCAGTAGAGCTCCATTTGGCGAGAGGAGCAACCTGGAAAAGAGAGGAAGTCGCAGTAGAGGCATTTTGAGAGGCAGAAGGGGATGTGGAGGTAGATTCCGCACCACTCTTCCCCCAAGGGGAAGTCTACTCTCTCAGGGTTCTCTGCCACTTCTCTATCTTTCTTAGGGCCTCAAGAGGAGAGAGCTTTGATATGTTTAGGGATAGGATCTCGTTCACCACCGGCAGAGCTTTGGGGTCTTCCGTGCCTGGATCGGCCCTGTCTTCCCTTCGTTCAAGACGATGTAGAATCTCTTGGGCCCTCTCCACCACCTCTTCAGGAAGCCCCGCCAATCTTGCCACCTGAACCCCGTAGCTCTTGTCCGCGGCCCCTGGTTCCACCTTGTGTAGAAAGGATATGCCGTCTTTGGTCTCCCGGGCCACAACGTTGTAGTTCTTCACCCTTGGTAGAAGTTCCTCCAGCTGGGTTAGCTCGTGGTAGTGGGTTGCAAAGAGCACCTTTGCCCCCACCTTGTTGTGGAGGTGCTCAGAGACCGCCCATGCCAAGGCCAGTCCGTCGTAGGTGCTGGTTCCCCTGCCAATCTCGTCCAGAATCACCAAGCTCCGATCCGTGGCGTTGTGAAGGATGTTTGCCGTCTCTGTCATCTCCACCATGAAGGTGGACTCTCCTTTGGCCAGGTTGTCTCCACTGCCCACTCTGGTGAAGATACGGTCTACAAGACCAATGGTTGCAGAGAATGCTGGTATGAAGGCACCCATCTGGGCCATGATCACCAGAAGGGCAACCTGGCGTATGTAGGTTGACTTTCCACTCATGTTGGGGCCCGTGATGATGTGAAACCGCTGCTCTTGAGAGATCTCCGTGTCGTTGGGAATGAAGCCCTCTTTCAGGGCCTGGGCCACCATGGGATGCCTGCCTTTCTTTATGAAGATGCCGTACTCTGAGGAGAGGATTGGCTTCACGTAGCTGTTTTTAAGGGCAAGGTGGGCAAAGGATGCCATAACATCGCATGCTGCAATGGCCTTGGCGCTCTTCTGCAGGGAGGGCACCGACTCCTGGGTTTCTTGTACCAGGGTTGCAAAGATCTCCTCCTCAATCCTGGCGGCTTCCTCCTGAGCGGTGGTGAGCTTGCTCTCAATCTCCCTGAGTTCGGGGGTGGTGAATCTCTCAGCGTTGCTAAGGGTCTGGCGACGAAGGTAATGAGAGGGCACTTTTGAGAGATGGGGCTTTGTGATCTCAATGAAGTAGCCAAACACCTTGTTGTACTTGACCTTTAAAGAGGGGATTCCCAGGGCGACTCTCTCCCTCTCTTCAAGCTCTTTCAGGAGATTTGACCCTTCAGAGGAGAGGGCCTTCAGCCTGTCCAGCTCTGGATGGTATCCCTCCCTTACCGTCCACCCTTCTCCAAGGCGAGGAGGTGGGCTATCTACCAAGGCCGATTCCAACAGGTTTTTAAGGGTGGGAAGGGTGTGCAGCTGCTCTGAGAGGTATCTTGCGAGGTTCGCCTCTGCATCCTCAAGAATACCTTTTATCCCGGGAAGTACCTTAAGAGAGTCCCTTATCGCTCCAAGGACCCGGGGGGTGACCATTCCCATGGCCACACGGCTGCTCAGGCGTTCAAGGTCATACACCTGCTTCAGGTGTTCCCTTAGTCTGTGAAGCAGGCTGCTGTTTTCAACCAACCACTCCACCACCTCTTGCCGCCTACGGATCTCTGGGAGTTCACGACTGGGATGAAGGAGCCAATGGTGTAGCCTGCGTTCTCCCATGGGGGTTAGTGTATGGTTCATATGTTGAAAAAGGGTGCCCTCTCTCCCTCTGTCCCACAGGTTCTCCGTGAGCTCTAAGTGGCGGATAGCCACGGGATCCAGGTAGAGAGAGTTTTGGGGAGCGTAGTACGAGAGCCCTCTTACGTGGGAGAGGGATCGCCGCTGCAGGGTGGAGAGG
>JALWSI010000160.1 GCA_027080315.1 bacterium
AGGGTACGCCGTCTTCGTTGTTTGGGATCTCAAGACCGTGCCAGTGGATGGTGTGAGGAAGAGGGGTGTTGTTGATCACCTTAACCTCCACCACGTCTCCCTCGGTCACCTCAATGGTGGGTCCGGGGATCTGCTTGTTGATCATGAGAGACTTGACCGGAACATCGGGGAGTATCTTCCACTGGCCTATGGTGATATCAAAGGTGTACTTATGCACCTTCGCTTCTGCCCCGTTGCAATAGACTGCTGGCAATAGCAGTATTGCGAGCAGCAGCGTGATGGTGACTCTCGTCTTCATGGAATACTCCTTTCTCTCAATGGTTTGGTCTGGCATTCCCTTTTTTCTCATAGAATAGTTTTTCGCGGAAGTAAAACGCCACGTTCACCAGGCTTATCATTACCGGAACCTCAATCAGGGGTCCTATGACGGCGGCGAAGGCCTCTCCCGAGTTGATACCAAATACTGCCACTGCCACGGCGATGGCCAGCTCAAAGTTGTTGCTGGCGGCAGTGAAGGCGATGGTGGTGGTGACAGGATAGTCTGCCCCTGCCTTTCTGCCCATGTAGAAGGAGATGAGGAACATGAGAACGAAGTAGAGTAGTAGGGGAACGGCTATTCTCACCACATCCAAGGGCAGTTCAACGATGAACTCTCCCTTCAAGGAGAACATGACAACGATGGTGAAAAGCAGTGCTATTAGGGTTATGGGGCTGATCTTGGGAATGAACCTCTTTTCGTACCACTCCCGTCCTTTCAGTTTCAGGAATGAGAAGCGAGTGATCACCCCGCCGATGAAGGGTATGCCCAGGTAGATGAAGACACTCTTGGCTATCTCTTTAATGGAGACATGGACTATTGCACCTTTCAACCCTACCAGGGGAGGGAGAAGGGTGACGAAGAGGTAGGCATAGACAGAGTAGAAGAGAACCTGGAATACCGAGTTGAAGGCTACCAGGGCGGCGGCGTACTCTGCGTCTCCCTCGGCCAGATCGTTCCAGACAATCACCATGGCTATGCATCTGGCCAGGCCTATCATGATGATTCCCACCATGTAGGAGGGGTGGTTTCTTAGCAAAACTATTGCCAAGGCAAACATGAGGACGGGACCTATAAGCCAGTTCTGAATCAAGGATAGGGTGAGGATCTTTGTGTCTTTGAAGACTCTGCCCATCTCTTCGTATCTCACCTTGGCCAGGGGAGGGTACATCATCAGAATCAGTCCTATGGCTATGGGCATGTTGGTGGTGCCAACCTGGAACTTGCTCCAGAAGTTGACAATGTTCGGGTATAGGTATCCTAGACCTACTCCAAAGGCCATGGCCATGAAGATCCACAGGGTGAGGTATCTGCTCAGAAAGCCCAGTCTCTTTCTACCTTTCACCATTATGTTTCCTCCTTCTCGCTATTTTGTGCGGTTGTTGAACATTCTGATGAGCTGCTTTTATGGGCACCCTTTCCCGTTTAACATGCAGGGAGTGTCGTTTGGCCTTTCAATTTGGATAGTAGCGTGAGCTATGCCAAAGCGATCATGCAGTTCTTGCTGTAGGTTGGACAAGAAGTTGTTGTCCCACGAATCGTCGGAGATGATCAGGTGCACGGATAGGGCGACCTCTGTGGTGCTCATGGCCCAAACGTGCAGGTCATGTATTTGTGCCACATTTTCTAAGCTGGCCAGATAGTCCCTTATCCCCAATATGTCTATTCCTCTTGGAACAGAATCTATTGCGAGGTTAACGGAGTCTCGCAGCAAGGGCCAGGTTCCGGCCAATATTACAACTACGATTAGTAGGCTAACCACGGGATCCATCCATAGCCAGCCTGTGGCCATGATCACTGCACCTGCAATGACCACACCCAGTGAGATGGCAGCGTCGGCCGCCATGTGAAGAAATGCGCCTTTGATATTCAGGTCGTGTTTCTGGCCAGAGATGAAGAGCAGAGCCGTGATCGTGTTGATCACTACTCCAATGGCAGCAACCACGATGACGGTTATTCCTTCAATGGGCTTTGGATGAAAAAGCCTGCCAATGGCCTCCCAGGTGATGCAGCCCAGCGCGAAAAGCAGCAGTATGGCACTGGCCAAGGAGGCCATAATGGTCAGTTTTCTGAATCCGTAGGTCCTTTTCTCTGTAGGAGGCTTGCCTGACAGAAAGTTGGCTCCCCAGGCGAGAAGCAGTCCAATAACATCGCTAAGGTTATGCCCTGCATCTGCTATTAATGCCAGAGATCCGGTGGCGATTCCGTAGCCTGCTTCAATGACCACAAAGATGACATTGAGCGCCACTCCAATAGCAAAGGCGCGGTTGTAGTCTTCTGGTTTATGGCTGTGTTGATGGGACATGGCCACTCCTTAATGGCAGCGGATCATCATACATTCCTATTTTAGTTGAAGATGCTCACTCATCACCCTTCTTCTCTTCGGACCAATCGGGCAGGTTGGTCTCTTCGGCCGGGAGTAGCATTGAGAAGCTCTGGTAGCACCTCCACAAAGGCCCTTATCTCGTCCCTCACCTTCCGGTAGATCTTCAATGCCTCATCTTTTGATGCAGCCTCTTTGGCGAGGAGAGGAGGGTCTGGAAAACCGTGGTGGATCACCCTTGCCTTGCCTGGGAAACAGGGACAGGTCTCCCGGGCGTGATTGCAGAGGGTAATGAGGTAGTCAAACTTCTTCTCTCCAAGTTCTTCCACAGTCTTTGAGCGATGAGAGGCCATGCTCACCCCTGCCTCCTCCATGACCTGAACCATGAAAGGATCCAGTCCCTTTGCCTCAATGCCCGCCGAGTACGGCTCTATTGCGTCTCCCGCAAGGTGCCGGGCCCACCCCTCGGCCATCTGGCTGCGGCAGGAGTTGCCGGTGCAGAGAAATAGAACCTTCAATCTCCTCACTGCCGGCATCCTGCTCCTCACCTTGCAGACCTTACCTGCAACAGCAGCCTCCGCCTTTCTTCTCCTCGGCTCCACCTTGAAGAATGGCCTTGATCTCGTCCACAGAGAGCACCTTCCCCGAAGACTTCACCTCGCCGTCTATTGCCAAGGCAGGGGTGAACATCACACCGAACTCTGCGATCTTGGCAATGTCGGTCACCTTCTCAACCTCTGCCTCCACGCCAGCCTCTTTCACTGCCATCTCGGCGTTTGCCTCTAACTGCTGGCATTTTTTGCAGCCTGTTCCCAGTATCTGTACCTTCATCCTCTATCTCCTCCTATCCAAAGATTGCTCCGTAAATCATTCCGGTAATCGTGGCCATGATCACCACCAATGATACAAAGGCCACGGTCTTTTTGGTCCCCATGATGCTTCTGATCACAAGCATGTTTGGCAGGCTGAGGGCTGGGCCTGCCAGCAGAAGGGCCAGTGCCGGACCTTTGCCCATGCCGCTTCCAATCAACCCCTGAAGAATGGGCACCTCGGTGAGGGTGGCAAAGTACATGAAGGCCCCGGCAAAAGAGGCGAAGAAGTTGGCAAGCAGCGAGTTGCCCCCCACTGCCCTGGCCACCCACTGTGAGGGTATGATCCCCTCGTGTCCCGGACGCCCAAGAAGGAAGCCTGCCACAAGCACGCCTGCCAGCAGCAGGGGGAGTATCTGCTTGGCGAATCCCCACGACTGGCTGAACCATTCTCCTGTTTCGTCGTCTCTGGTGCTGATTATGGCCGAAAGCCCCACCACCCCCACCACAAAGGCCACCATGGGCCGTTGAGGCATGGCGAAGGCAAAAGCGGCTGTGGGAACCGCCACCATGGAGAGCTTCCACCACGGCACCTTGAACCATGCAACCAGCATGATGCCCAGGGCCAGGGCAGATACCCCCGTTATGGCCCACTTGGCGGAGTAGAGTGCGTGCCAGAGACCCGTGGGTTGATCCGGTTTGCCCCAGTTGGCGAAGACCAGTATTGCCACCATGCTGGCAAAGTAGAGACCGTTCTGCCACAGGGGCCGGCTCACCTCGGGCTCAGGCATGGCCATCTGGGCCTTTGCCTTCTCAACCTCCTCCTTTCTGAAGAGAAGGTGCATGCATAGACCGATCACCACGCTGAACCCAATGGCTCCCAATGCCCTGGCGATCCCCAGCTCAAGCCCCAACACCCTGGCGGTGAGCACAATGGCCAGAACATTGATGGCCGGGCCCGAGTAGAGAAAGGCTGTTGCAGGGCCAAGGCCTGCCCCCATCTTGTAGATGCCGGCGAACAGGGGAAGCACGGTGCATGAGCAGACCGCCAAGATGGTTCCTGACACCGAGGCCACGCCGTAGGCCACAACCTTGTTGGCCCCTGCCCCAAGGTACTTCATTACCGCCCCCTGGCTGATGAAGACCGCAATGGCGCCGGCGATGAAGAAGGCGGGTACCAGGCAGAGAAGCACGTGCTCCCGGGCGTACCATCTAACCAGCCTCAGGGCTTCCAGGATTGCGTTGTTGAACCGCTGGCTCTCCACGGGCAGAAAGAAGCACGCCAGAAAGGCCGCCACTAATATGGCCAAGGTCTTCCACTCGGTTTTCCAGTTCACCCTCATC